>JAUNXZ010000134.1 GCA_030539515.1 Thermoplasmata archaeon | reverse complement strand
TCAACATGTCCATGCCCCTGAAGGCCGAGGAGGTCGCCAAGCTCCAGTGCGACGGCGTCGGCCTGATGCGCAGCGAGTTCCTGTTCACCAACTACATCGGGGAGCACCCCTGCGCGGTCATCGAGGACGGCAGGCCGGAGGAGCTCGTCGACAAGCTCGCCGAGGGCATCTCCAAGGTCTGCAGGGCGTTCTACCCCAGGCCCATCACCCTCCGCACGTCCGACTTCAAGACCAACGAGTACCGCGACATGAAGGGCGGGGCGGACTACGAGCCCAACGAGGACAATCCCATGATCGGATGGAGGGGCTGCTCCAGGTACGTGTCCGACTCGTACCGCGAGGCGTTCATGTGCGAGCTCAGGGCCATCAAGAAGGTCCGCGACGAGATGGGCTTCAAGAACCTCAACATGATGCTCCCGTTCGTCCGCACCATCGAGGAGGTCGAGGACATCACCGAGATGATGAAGTCGGTCGGCCTCAGGCGCGGCAGGGACTTCAAGCTGTACTTCATGGCCGAGGTCCCCGTGAACATCTTCATGGCGGACGAGTTCTGCAAGTACTGCGACTGGTTCTCCATCGGCTCCAACGACCTCACCCAGCTGACCATGGGATGCGACAGGGACTCCGACATCCTCGGGCACATGGGGTACTTCGACGAGAGGCAGGAGGGCGTCAAGAGGGCCATCGCGCAGCTCATCAAGGTCGCCCACGAGAACGGCAAGCACGTCAGCATCTGCGGGCAGGCGCCGTCCGTGTACCCCGAGTTCACCGAGTTCCTGGTGGAGCAGGGCATCGACTGCATCTCCCTGAACCCGGACACCTTCAACAAGACCAAGAGGATCATCGCCTCCGCCGAGCAGAGGGTGCTCCTCAGGGACCTGAGGAACCTCAGGAACAGGCTGGCCTGAGGGCCGGCGAAACCGGGGGCCCCGGCCCCCATCCCCCCTTCTTCATTCCATCCGGCATGCGATAGCTTGAATACGGGACACCGTCTGGCATCGCCGTGATCCGTTGGACCTGAGCGAGCTGGCTTCCCTTCTGAACGACCGCCTGTGGTCGATCGCCCTCATCCTGATCGTGTGCGTCGGAGTCTGGTGCACCGTCAGGCTCAGGGGCATGCAGTTCCGCCTGGTCCCGGAGATGATCCGCGTCACGTTCTCGGACATCGAGGGCAGGGAGGACGGCCTGTCGTCCTTCCAGGTCTTCTGCGTGAGCATGGGCTCGCGCATCGGCGTCGGGAACATCACCGGGCCTATACTCGCGATCCTCGCCGGAGGGCCAGGGGCCATACTCTGGATGTGGGTGTTCGCCCTCATCGGTATGGCCACCAGCTTCGTGGAGACCACCATCGGGCAGCTCTACAAGGGCAGGGACCACGAGGGCAACCTCCACGGCGGCCCGGCCTACAGCGTCGGGAAGGCCCTGGGCATGCGCCGGCTCGGGATAGCCGTCGCCACGATCATGGTCCTGATGTACATCGTGGGGTTCGTCTCCATGGAGATGGTCAGCATGTCCGAGGCGTTCTGCGGGGCCTTCGGGTTCGAGGGCAACCAGCTCGTGTTCGCCCTGCTGATAACCGCCGCGGCCGCGGCCATCATGGCCGGCGGGGTCGGGAGGGTCGCCGGGATCTCCACCAAGGTGGTCCCCCTGATGGCCCTCGGGTGGATCGGCGTGTGCATCGTGTCGATAATCCTGGGCCCCGAGGGAGTCTGGAACGCGATCGTCTCGATCTTCGAGTACAGCCTGTCCGTCCCGTCCGTCGTGGGCGGGAGCATCGGCGCGATGATAATGGCCGGGATGCGCAGGGGAGTGCTCTCCAACGAGGCGGGCGTGGGGACCATCCCGAACATCTCCTCGATGGCCTCGCCGTCGCATCCCGCGGCCCAGGGCCTGTCCCAGTCCCTCGGCGTGCTGATCGACACCGTCGTGAGCACCATGACCGCCCTGGTCATCCTGTCCTACGCGGACATCGGGACGCTGGCCGGCTCCGGCATGGAGTCCATAAACCTGCTCCAGGCCGCGTTCTCGCATTCCCTCGGAGGCATCGCCCCCTACATGGTGGCGCTGTTCCTGTTCGTGTTCGCGTTCACCAGCATGATGTCCGACTTCGTGATCGGGGAGAACAACCTGAGGTTCGTCAGCGACGGCCGCGGGGCTCTCCTGCTCATGAAGGGCGGAGCGCTGGCCGTCGTGTTCCTGTCCAGCTTCCTGGCGAACGACGGAATGTTCGCCGTGGTGGACATAATGCTGGCGCTGTGCGCCTTCGTGAACACCTACCTGATAATACGCCTCGGCGGGCGCGCGGTGGAGGCGTTCAGGGACTACTCGGAGAAGAGGAGGGCCGGCGTCTCGGACCCCGTCTTCTCGAGGAGGTGCCTCTCCGACGACGCCGGCGTGACCGAATGGGACTGAGCTCAGGAGGACTTCTTCCTCGAGCGCTTGGGGGCCGCGGGCTCCTCGTCCTTCACGCTGTCCATCAGCCTCTGGTTGATCCCGTCGGCCTCCTCGCTGGGGAGGAGCATGGTGGTGATCTCCATGAACGGGTGCTTGGAGCCCTCGATGATCTTGACGTCGTCGAGAGTGTGCAGGCCCCAGCGCTCGGCGGTCTTCTCCAGGCCGATCTTGGTGTCGTAGTCGTTCGGGACGAGGACGATCGCCTTGAACTCCTTCATACCGAGCTTCTTGGCGGCCATGATCCTGTGGTGCCCGTCCACCAGGAGGTAGCCCTCCCTGCGGTCCACCACGATGAGGGGCTCGTTGAGCCCCCTCTTGAGCTCGTACTGGCGGCCGATGAGCTCGTCCATGTAGACCTCCTTCTGGGTGGGGATGATCTCGTCCACCGGGATCTCCTTGTTGACCACCTTGAGGCGGATGGAGTTCTGCTGCTCCAGGAAGTTCTTGACGGACATGACCTTCCCGGGGCGGGACTTCTCGATCTGCGAGCGCACGATGTCGATGTTGGAGATGATGCCGACGAGCTTCTTGTCGTCGTCCACCACCGGCAGGTTCCTCAGCCCGTACCTGAACAGGATGCGGGTGGCGTCGTCCGTTGACATGGACGGGATGGCGCAGAGCGTCCCCCTCTTCATCACGGTGCGGATCTTCGCGTTGGGCTTGTCGATGTGGCGGAGCAGCTCCTTGGCGGTGACGAAGCCCAGCAGGTACCCTTTCTCGGTGATCGGGAACCCGTGGAAGTTGGAGTTGATGATCTCCTGCCTCACCTGCTCGACGGTCATGTCCGGGCTGACGGTGTGGACGTTGCGCACCATGTACTCCCCGACTGTGGCTTCTGGCATGAGTACTCGAAGGGTTCCTGTACGATATGAAGGCGTCGCCCCTCCCGGAAGGCCATCGGTTTTAAACGGGCGTCGGACCATCGGGGTCCAGAGGTATCAGACATGGCAGGCCCAGTCATGACAGCCGAGAGCATCGAGGAGGAGACCAGGCTCCAGAACGCGCTCGGGAGGATCAAGCACATCGTAATCGTTATGAGCGGAAAGGGAGGCGTCGGGAAGAGCACCGTGTCCTCCAACCTCGCCACCGAGCTGTCCA
>JAUNXZ010000024.1 GCA_030539515.1 Thermoplasmata archaeon | reverse complement strand
CGATGGCGATGACGTCGACGTCGTACTTGTCCTGGAGCCAGTGGATGGCCACGGACGTGTCCAGTCCTCCGGAGTAGGCGAGGACGACCTTGTCCCTGGCCTTCGCGGCCTTGGCGGGTGCCTTCGCGGTTGTCTTCTTGGCCGCGGCTGTCGTTTTGGCGACGGTGGCGGTCGTCTTCTTGGCGGGTGCTTTCTTAGCGGTTGCCATATGGATCGGCACCGAGAGCCTTTTACCTGGTAATAAATGTCGTGACACTGCGGGCGGGGGCACGTGTCCATTATCGGTCATGCCGTGTCGGGGCTTTCAAACGGACGCCGCGTTTGTCCCGTTCCGGGAGGTCCGCCGGAGTCCTTTTCGATGCGTTCGCACGGGGACGCACCGGTCGGTGAGGCGCCAAACCGTCCCCCTGGAAACGATGAGGGGGGTTCGTGTCCCATTTCGAACAATAGCTTTAATTCCCGTTCTCCCGTCGTCTTCCGTATAAAACCGGAGAGCAGCCCATGACAGGTATAGGCATCATCGGAGGGACCGGCTACACGGGGGGCGAGCTCGCCCGCATCCTGTGCCGCCATCCCGGAGTGGAGATCCGCGCAATGACATCGCGTCAGAACGCCGGCAGGCCGGTGTCCGAGGTCCACCCCTACCTGAGGGGCTACACCGACATAGGGTTCACCGAGAGGATCTCCGACACCGACGGTCTGGACCTGGTGTTCGTGGCGACCCCGCACGGCGTCGCCATGTCGGAGGTGCCGAAGCTGCTGGAGGTCGGGATAAAGGCGATCGACCTGTCCGGCGACTACCGCCTGCACGATGTCGCCGAGTACACGAGGTGGTACGGCCACGAGCACACCGACGCGGAGAACCTGCAGGACGCCGTGTACGGGCTTCCGGAGCTCTTCCGCGAGAAGATCCGCGGGGCGGACCTGGTGGCCAACCCCGGGTGCTACGCCACGTCCGCGATCCTCGCATGCGCCCCGCTGGTGAAGTCCGGGCTCGTCGGGGAATCCGTCGTGGTCGACTCGAAATCCGGCACGTCCGGGGCCGGGATGGTGCCCTCGGCGAGGACGCACCACCCCAACTGCTCCGGGTCGGTGATCCCGTACAGCATCGGGACCCACCGCCACACCCCCGAGATCGAGATGGCCGTGGAGGCCTTCTCCGGGAAGCGCATGGACCTGACGTTCGTGCCGCACCTGGTGCCGATAGTGCGCGGCATCCTGTCCGACTGCTACTTCGATCTCCTCGGAGACACAACGCAGGAGGAGGTCGACGCGGTGTACGAGGCCCAGTACGGGAAGGAGCGCTTCGTCCACTACGTGCAGGAGCCCTCGGTCCGCGAGGTCGCCGGCTCCAACCACGCCGAGGTCGCGTCCCGCGTGCTCGGCTCCAAGGTCGCCGCGTTCGGGGTCCTGGACAACCTGGTGAAGGGCGCGTCCGGGCAGGCGGTCCAGTGCATGAACCTGATGCTCAACATAGACGAGACGGCCGGGCTCGACTTCCCCGGCCTGGGAGTTTGATACCATGGTAGAGATAGTAGACGGCGGGATCACCACCCCGCAGGGATTCAAGGCGGCCGGCGTCCACAGCGGCGTCAAGTACCGCTCCCTCGACATGGGGATGCTCTTCTCCGAGGTCCCCGCCACCGCGTACTGCGCGTACACCAGCAACAACGTGAAGGCCGCGCCGGTGCAGGTCATGATGGAGGAGAACTCCCCCCAGCTGCAGGCCGTCGTGGTCAACAGCGGTAACGCGAACGCGCTGACCGGCCACAGGGGCATCGAGGACGTTCACGCGATGAAGCAGGCCGTGGCCCAGGAGCTGAACCTGGACCCGAAGCTCGTCGGCGTCATGTCCACCGGGCTCATCGGGCGCTTCCTGGACATGCACAAGATCCGCTACGGGATATCCCGCGCCGCCCGCTCGCTGGACGTGGGCCCCGGCCCCGACCAGGCGATCCGCGGTGCGATAATGACCACGGACACCATCCCGAAGGAGTGCTCCGTCCGCGCCAGGCTGTCCGACGGGACGCTGCTGTACGTCTCGGCGATCTCCAAGGGCAGCGGGATGATCTCGCCCCACATGAAGGTCCTCCACGGGACCACGCTGACGCTCATCGCGACGGACGCGACCCTGGGCCCGGACTTCGCGGAGGTCTGGCAGTCCATCCTCGACGACACCATGAACATGGTCACCGTCGACGGGGACCAGTCCACCAACGACACCGCGATCCTGCTCGCCAACGGCCTCTCCGGCGGCAAGCCGGCGGACCGCGACCCCGAGTTCGAGGCCGCGCTGCGCACCGTGATGACCCGCATCGCCCGCACCATCGCCATGGACGGAGAGGGCGCTTCCAAGCTCATCGAGGTCCAGGCCACCGGAGCGGAGACCCACGAGGACGCCGTCGCCGTCGTCAAGGCGATCACCAACTCCCCGCTGGTCAAGTCCGCCATATTCGGATCGGACCCCAACTACGGCCGCCTGATGATGGCCGTCGGCAACAGCGGGGCGAAGTTCGACCCGGAGAACATCCGCCTGACCATCAAGGGAGGGGACATGGAGGTCCCGATCCTCGACTCCGGCGCCCCGGTCTTCCAGGACGAGCGCGCCGTGGAGGTGGTCCGCATGGCCATGGACAACAAGGAGGTGTCCATCCTGGTGGACCTGGCGGTGGGCTCCGAGTCCGCCACGGGATGGGGATGCGACCTGACCTACGACTACGTCCGCATCAACGCGGAGTACGCGAGCTGAGGCGGTCGGTTTGGAGGGCATATACCTTCTGAAGTTCGGCGGGAACGCCATACGCGGGCGCGACGACATGATGCGCCTGTCCCGCGAGGTCGCCGAGCTCATATCCGGCGGGTGCCGCGTCATACTCGTGCACGGCGGCGGCCCGGAGATATCCGAGGAGATGGAGCGCAGGGGGATGACCCCCAGGAAGGTCGCCGGCGTCAGGGTCACCGACGCGGAGTCCCTGGAGGTCGCCGAGCTGGTGCTCCGCAGGATCAACGCTGAAGTGGTGTCCTGCCTGCAGGACTGCGGCGTCGCCGCGGTCGGGTACCCGGGGTACTTCTGCACCGTGTGCGAGCGCAAGCCCCCCGTCACCGTCGACGGCGAGCAGGTGGACCTCGGACTGGTCGGGGAGGTCACCGGAACCGACCCGTCCAGCGTGATGGACCTGCTCGAGAGCGGGATCACGCCCGTGGTGTACCCCATCGGCAAGGACGCCGAGGGGCGCATGCTCAACGTGAACGCCGACACCATGGCCGCCGGGATCTCGGCGGGCGTGGGGTGCGACGAGATGATAACGATCACCGACGTCCCGGGCATCCTCCTGGACGTGGACGACCCGTCCTCCAAGATAAACGAGCTCTCGCTCGCCAGGGTGGACGAGCTCATCGCCGACGGGACGATCTCCGGCGGCATGATACCCAAGGTGGAGGCCTGCCGCAAGGCCCTGGAGGCAGGGGCGGGGGCCGTGCGCATGGTCAACGGGAAGGACCCGCGCAACATAGTTTCGGACATAGTCAGGGGGGTCCCCCACGGGACCCTGATAACGAGGGATTGAGATGGCAAGCTTCGAGGAGATCAAGGGGAAGACCGACAGGTACCTCTTCCACAACTACGGCAGGATAGAGCTGTCGTTCACGCACGGCGAGGGCTGCTACCTGTACGACACGGACGGGAGGAAGTACCTGGACCTGGTCGCAGGGATAGCGGTGAACGCGCTGGGCTACGCGCACCCCGACTGGGTTTCCGCGGTCCAGGGACAGGCCGCCAGGATGGCCCACGTGTCGAACCTCTACCATGTGGAGGAGCAGGCCGAGCTCGCGGAGAGGATCGCGTCGATCACGCCCGGGGACATCGGCAAGACGCTGTTCGTGAACAGCGGTGCGGAGGCCAACGAGGCGGCGCTGAAGATGGCCGTCAAGTACACCGGCCGCGGCAAGGTCATGTCCGCACTCAACGGGTTCCACGGGAGGACGTCCGCCTCCCTGGGCGCCACGGGACAGACCAAGTACCAGTCCGGCTTCGAGCCGCTGATATCCGACGCGTACGAGTACTACCAGTACGGGGATGTCGAGTCCGTCAAGAGGATGATCACCAAGCAGGTGGCCGCCGTGATGGTCGAGCCCGTCCAGGGCGAGGGCGGTGTGATCACGGCATCCGCGGAGTTCTTCAGGGCCGTCCGCGACCTGTGCACCGACTGCGGGGCGCTCATGATCGTGGACGAGGTGCAGACCGGAATCGGACGCACCGGCGAGTGGTTCGGCATCCAGAACTTCGGGGTGGTCCCCGACGCGGTGACCATGGCCAAGGCGCTGGGCGGAGGCGTTCCGATAGGGGCTCTCGCCACAACCGACGAGTTCGCGTCCACTATGACGCCGGGAACCCACGGGACGACGTTCGGCGGCAGCCCCCTGGTCTGCGCCGCGGGATGCGCGACGCTCGACATAATCAAGAGGGACCGCCTCGTCGAGCACTCCAAGGAGCTCGGCGAGAAGTGGAGGGCGGACCTCCGCGCCATCGACTCGCCGAAGATCGTCGACGTCCGCGGGTACGGGCTCATGATCGGCATCGAGCTCGACTCCCCCGAGACCGCGTCCATGGTCCAGAGGGAGTGCCGCGACCGCGGCATCCTCGTGAACGTGGCGCACGGAAAGACCATCCGCCTCGTGCCCCCTCTCATCATCACCGAGGGGCAGGCGGCGGAGTTCACGAGCACGCTCAAGACGCTGCTGTCGTGAACCGACAGAGTGTCTCCTTTCCAAACCTTTTCCCTTTTCTTTGTCCGCCTGCGGACACCTAATATACTACCAGCCCCATCCAGCCAGCATGCCCAAAAGCCCCGTGAAGGAGAGCCTGGCCGAACGTACCCGCATGTACATAGACGCGCACCCCAGCATCAAGGACTGCGTGTCGAAAGGCCTCATCAACTACTCCTCCCTCGCGAGGACGATTATGAAGGATCTCGGCGTGGACAACGAGGAGGCCGTGATGATCGCGTGCCGCAGGTACTCGTCCAAGCTCTCGGTCACAACGGACCACGAGCTGAGCATCCTGAGGATCCTGAAGGACAGCAGGCTGGAGATGCGCACCAAGACCTGCATCGTGACCGCCAAGAACGACTGGTCCGTCCTCCACAAGATGGACAACCTGTTCAAGGACCTGTGGAACGAGGACAGCATCATGCAGTGCGTTCAGTCCGCGTCGGCGGTGACGATCATAGCGGACACCCGCCTCAGGGACAGGATCATCGACACCGTCGGAAGGTTCAACCTCATCAAGGTCAGGGAGAACCTCGTCGAGATCGCGGTCAAGTCCCCGGAGAAGATCGTGGACACCAGCGGAGTCATCGCGTACCTGATCACCAACCTCTCCGATGCGGGCATCAACATCGAGGAGACGGTCAGCTGCCACACGGACACCATCTTCATCGTCGGCGAGTCCGACATGATCAACGCGTACTCGGTGCTCACCAAGTGCATCCAGTCCGCGGAGGAGACCGTCGGGAACGAGCAGTGAGCCCGTTCGGTCTTATCGTAATCAAACCCCGTCGGGCCCTTCTCCCGGCGGGTTCTCTTCCTCATTCCTGCCGTTCTGGCGGTTGTTCATCTGCATTTGAAGTGTGATTTTTTCACGCATCCGGTCACTGAATCTGTGAAAATCTCACACGTCTGCCGTGAATCGGCAATCATAATCCTCTTATAGTGTGCCGTGTTAGCACGTAGCACGGTGAAAGAAATGTTCGGCAAGAACATCAGGATGGAGAGGATCATAGACAGGGAGAGCGGGAACGCGGTCATCGTGCCGCTGGATCACGGGATAAGCGTGGGCCCGATCCCCGGCCTGATCGACATGAAGCAGACGGTCAGCGACGTCGTCGACGGCGGAGCCACCGCCGTGCTGATGCACAAAGGGATAGTCCCCAGGGGCCACAGGACAACCGGCCACGATGTGGGGCTCATCCTGCACCTGTCCGCGTCCACTGGCCTCGGGGTGAGCTCGAACAGCAAGGTGCTCGTCGCCACGGTGGAGGAGGCTCTGAAGCTGGGAGCGGACGCGGTCTCTATGCACATCAACGTCGGCGCGGAGACGGAGCCCCAGATGCTGGAGAACCTCGGCATGGTGTCCGGGAAGTGCGAGGAGTGGGGGATGCCCCTCATCGTCATGGCGTACCCCCGCGGCCCGAAGATCGAGAACTCCTTCGACCCGCAGGCCGTGGCCCACGCGGCGCGTGTCGCCATGGAGCTGGGCGCGGACATCGTCAAGTGCAGCTACACCGGGGACATTGACTCCTTCCGCGAGGTCGTCCGCGGCACCATGGTGCCCGTGGTCATCGCCGGGGGCCCGAAGATGGAGTCGGACATGGACATCCTCAACATGGTCCACGACTCCCTGGAGGCGGGCGGCCACGGCGTGTCCATCGGGAGGAACGTCTTCCAGCACAGGGACGTGAAGGGCATAATGTCCGCCATCTCCGACATGGTCCTCCACGGCGCCTCCGTCGAGGAGGCCGCGAAGCATCTTGGTAACTGAGAGGTTACTCGTCGGTCTAAATAGTCCCGCACCGATGACATCCCGTGAACGGTGCCGATGCGGCCGCCGCGAGGCGGTACCTTATCGATGAGCTCCTGGCCGAGAGGCCGGAGTACGGGGACGTGCGCGTCCCGGAGGACGGGGAGGGGCAGCGGGCGCTGCTCCGCTCCCTCCTCAACGTCCGCCCTCCGTCGCCGGTGTCCGCGGATTTCCTGCGGGTGCAGGACTCGTATCTTAAATCGGAGATGGAGTCCCGCGGGATCACGGACTACAGGGACCTCGCCCCCGTCGGGGAGCACACCTACCTCTGGAGAGGCGACATCACAACCCTGCGGTGCGGAGCTATCGTCAACGCCGCGAACAGCGGCCTTCTGGGATGCTTCGTCCCCTGCCATCGGTGCATAGACAACGCCATACACACCTTCTCGGGCGTCCAGCTCCGCGCGGCCTGCGCGGACATCATGCGCGCCCAGGGCCGTCCCGAGGAGACCGGGACCGCGAAGATCACCCCGGCGTTCAACCTGCCGTGCGATTACGTGATACACACGGTGGGACCGATCGTCTCCGGGAGGCTCACGCGGAGGCACGAGGAGCTCCTGGAATCCTGTTACCGCTCCTGCCTGGAGCTCGCCGATGAGAACGGTGTCGGGAGCATCGCGTTCTGCTGCATCTCCACGGGGGAGTTCCGCTTCCCGGACAGGAGGGCGGCGGAGATCGCGGTTGCTGCGGTGGACTCATACAGGGAGCGCACCGGCAGCGGGATCGACGTGATATTCGATGTTTTCAAGGAATCAGACCTATCAATCTATGAGGACCTGCTCGGAGACCGAGCTGCTGGCGAAGGCGATCGAGGACGCCGATGCGATCGTGGTCGGAGCCGGCTCGGGACTCTCGACGTCCGCCGGGAAGGTCTACGGCGGCGAGCGCTTCCATTCGCTGTTCCCGGACTTCGAGGAGCGCTACGGCTTCCACGACATGTACTCGGGCTCTTTCCACCGCTTCCCCACGGCGGAGGAGCACTGGGCGTACATGAGCAGGCACATCATGGCCAACAGGTACGAGCCCGCATCCAAACCGGTGTACGAGGACCTGATGTCCATCCTCGAGGACAGGGACTACTTCGTGGTCACGACGAACGTGGACCATCTCTTCCAGAGGGCGGGCATCGACAGGAAGAGGCTGTTCTACACCCAGGGGGACTACGGGCTCTTCCAGTGCAGCCTCCCGTGCTGCCGGGAGACGTGGGACAACGAGGACATCGTGCGCAGGATGGTGGCCGAGCAGAAAGACTGCAGGATCCCGGCGTCCCTCCTTCCGGTTTGCCCCAGGTGCGGCAGGCCGGCCACGATGAACCTCCGCTGCGACGACACCTTCGCCGAGGATGAGGAGTGGCACCGGGCCGCCGAGCGCTACGAGAACTTCCTCCGCACCAGGCGCAGCCAGAGCGTCCTGTACCTGGAGCTCGGTGTGGGATACAACACGCCGGGCATCATCAAGTACCCGTTCTGGCAGATGACCGCCTCCAATCCGAAAGCGACATACGCCTGCGTGAACATAGGCGATGCGCGCGTTCCGACGGAGATATCCCGCAGGTCGATAAGCGTACAGCGCGACATAGGGGACGTCCTGGCGGAGATCGCGCACCGACGCGATACCATGATGCTCCCCATCCAAGGCCTCCACCAGTTCAGCACGTACATCCCGCCGATGGACTTCACGATCCACTGCTACCTCCTGGCGATGGATCCCGCGGTGATGTTCGCATCGGGCACCGTCCGGCAGGCATCCGCGGCCATCCCCGAGGTGAGGAGGATCCTGGGGGACCGCCGCCTGGGGTACGTCTTCGTGTCGCACATGGAGTCGGATGAGTGCGGCGGGCTCGGGCTGTTCCTGGAGGAGTTCCCGGGCGTGAAGGTGATATGCTCGTCACTGTGCGCCAGGGAGCTGCCCGGGTTCGGGATCGATGCGGAGACAGTCGTCATGGCCGGCGGCGACGTCCTGCGCGACGGGGAGCTCTCGATCAGGGCGGTGGACTACCCTTCGGAGGTCCACCTCCAGGAGGGTCTCGTGTGCATCGAGGAGAACTCCGGCGTGATGTACTCGGCCGACCTGTTCCTCCGCCGCGGCGACGGCCGCGGGAAGGTCCTGGATGCCCGCTGGAAGGATGAGGTCGAATCGATCGGTCCGGACCGCGTCCCGGACGATGAGAGGCTCGTACGCGTGAAGAGGGACCTTCTCGACCTGTCACCGGAGTTCGTGGCCGTTGGCCACGGTTTCTGCATCAGATGCGTGCGATCCGGAAACGGAGCCGACGCTCATCCAGGAGAGTATTATAAGTGGCGAACGGGAGGGGATTCGAACCCCCGGCCTGCAGCTTAGGAGGCTGCTGCCATATCCAGACTAGGCCACCCGTCCGTTGAATCGAGTGATATGCGAATCGGATATAAGCATTTGGGTCGGCCCGCCCGTCCGGAGGAGACACGATACCCAGACGGCTCCGGCCGGCCCAATTTTCGTCCCTGGGGACGTGCTGATTCTGCATCGCTCGGATTTCATTTAAACTGCTCGCTGTAATCCCTGTAATGGAAGTTATTTTATCCTCTCAGAGTGTGGACGGCTCAGGGGATACCAGTGCCTTCAGGACGCAAGAAGAGGATTATGATCGCGTGCGTGACCTTCGAGACCGCCAAGGTGGTCGAGCCCGCGCTGTACTACGAGGTCAACAAGGTCCACATCATCCACTACCTGAAGGACCCCGAGTCCGAGGCGGGGAAGGTGTACCGCGCGTTCTACGACCGCGTGGTCGAGCTCCTGGACGAGAAGTCCCCTCTGAAGGTGGAGGTCGAGAGGCACAACGCCCGCGTGAGCGACTTCTCCGTCATGCTCCGCACCTTGCTCGACATCATCCGCACGGAGCAGGCCTCCGGCGACGGGTGCGAGATCTACGTGAACATCTCCTCCGGCTCCCCGGAGTACGCCGCGGCTTCCGCCATAGCGGCGATGATGATGCCCGGCACCATTCCGTTCTCCGTCAACACCAAGGAGTACACCGTGTCCAACGAGAGGATCCCGGAGATCTACTTCGTGGACGGGAAGCCCGTCGGACTCACCAAGAGTACCTACGACCCCCGCACCCTCCAGAGCTACGTCATCGAGATGCCCGAGGAGCACCTGGTCCGCGGGCTCAGGATCCTCAGGAACAGGTCCGAGGCCGGGCAGTCCGTCACCAGCGGGAAGATGGTCGAGGCGCTGAAGGAGGCCGGCCTGTGGTACAGGGACACCGACAGGGTCCCCGAGGGCAGGAAGTCCACCCAGAGGCAGACCGAGGCCGTGTACTACCAGAGGGACTTCATCGCCAAGTGGGTGAAGTACGGCTGGGCGTACAGGGACGACCTCCGCAGCAGGTACGTGCTGACGGAGGAGGGCGAGAACATCGTCTCCACGTTCTACCTGGAGTGATCCCCCGGGCCGGTTTCGATTCGTGTTGTCCACATGCAACGGTAACAGAGATTACTCGGATTACAGGGATTACAGCCAGCAGTTATTATAGAATCCCGTCGTTCTATCATATGCGGCGATGACCGCAGGAGAGAGAAGATGGGATACTACCAGCAGACCCTGATAATACCGAAGCCGACTCAGCGCTTCCCGGACAGCAGGACGGGCATCAGGCGCCCGGCCGGACCGGTGCGCAGGGACACGAACAGGAACCAGGGGATCAACTCGATCCTCGCCTACTTCGACTGATCCGGGACCGTGCAGTATTTGAGTGCGCGGTTACGTTCGAGGACCATGGGAGACAGGCGCTTCGTGCTCACCGACGGGAAGGAGGGAGGCGATGCGCGCCTGGGAGAACTGGGGATCCGCAGGTGCAGGGGATGCGTGAGGTGCCTCACGGAGCATCCCGGCGAGTGCGAGATCGAGGACGGCTTCACTCCGCTGATCGCGGAGATACTGGGGTCGGAGACCCTCGTGGTGTCCATGTCCCCCGAGAGGGGGAGGGTGCCCGACAGGGTCAGGAAGGCCGTGGAGCGGCTTTCGAACATACTGGATGCGTACACCGACTGCGGGGGGAACGTGCCCCTGCCGATCGACTCCGTCGGGTTGCGGAGGATCGAGTTCGAGTGCCGCGGAAACTTTGCGGACAGGATGGAATCCGAGATGACCGGGGCCCTGAGGAAGGGCCCCGTCTCGGATGTCATTTTCAAGGAAACCGAAGAGAATTAAGTGGTTTCGGGAAGGGGTTTGCTGACTGGAAATCACTCGGTCTTCGCGTCGTCGGCCTTCTTGGCGGACTCCCAGACCTCGACGAACTCGACGCGGTCGAGTCCGAAGACGCTGCGGTAGTCGGAGACCAGCCTGTACTTGGCGACGGGCCAGGACTCGTGGAACTTGCAGACGTCGGCCTCGGTGATGACGATCTTATCCTCGAGGATGGCGAAGCCGAAGTCGTCCGCGGAGCCGAAGTCGTTCTCCATGATGGCCTTGGCCTTCTCGACGGCGTCGGTGATCTCGTCGACGACGGTGATCTTGTAGGACAGGTCGTGCCCGGCGAGGGGGCTGTTGAAGTCGACCTTGACGCGGCCGGCGCCGACGGACATGACGGTTCCGGAGCGGTTGCCGAGGGTCACGGGCATGCCGGGGTAGGGGTTGATCTCGGCCCTGTAGAAGTCCTTCAGGGGGTGGAGCTCGATGAGCCTGGGGTTCCTGACGCCGGCGGCCTTCTCGCAGGGGACGGAGACCTCGATCTCCTTTCCGACCTCGGCGTTGGCGATGGCCTCCTCGACCTCGGGGTAGAACGCCTTGGATCCGACGACGTAGGACATGGGGGCGTAGGGGACCTTGTCGTTGTAGAGGTCGTTCTCCTTCGCGCACTCCTCGATGTTGGTGTCGAACATCTTGCCGGTGTCCTCGAAGTAGGCCTTGAAGTTGATGTGAACGATTTTCTTGGTGTCTGCCATGATTGAATCACCTTTTTAATCGGGTTATAAAGGCGCCCATCGCTTTTTCTGATATAATGGTGTCGGTATCGTCGCCAGTGCGGACGGCGTTGTGGAAATCGATATAAACGATGGGCTTAATCGCGGACTCGGTGCCGCCGTGGCTTAGGGGTATAGCGGCTGACTTGTAATCAGCAGGCCGGGGGTTCAAATCCCTCCGGCGGCTCCATTTTACGACATCTGGATTCCGGTGCGCTGGCTTTGTTCGCCCGGGCATGCCGTCCGCGGCCATACCGGGATTATGGGGAGAAGGATCCGGACCGTCCCCGGTCCGGGGGAATGCGGGGTCGCCCCCGCGGTTTGCGCCCTCACGAGGAGGACGTGGACGTCGGGAGCTTGAGCCCGTAGTCCAGCGTGGTCATCGCCCTGCCGTCGTAGTAGGTCGTGCCGCTGGAGTCGATGCCGTAGGTGTCGGAGATCCATCCGATGCCGTAGGTGTTCGACGACGTGGTGGTCTCGCACCCGTAGTACGTCTTGCCGTTGTACGTGTAGCTGAACTGGGCCACGGAGTACCTTGTGGAGTCCGTGGATCCGGCGGTGTACTCGTCGAGGCTGATCGCGGAGAACACGTGGCCGTAGACCACGAACACTCCGGCGTCGTATCCGGCCGCGAGGTACAGGCAGGTCAGGAGGATCGAGGTGTCCTCGCAGTCCCCTCCGCCGTTGTAGATCGTCTCGATGGAGTAGGCGAAGTACTCCTCGTACCCGTACGTGTAGGCGTCGTCGTAGTACTCGAAGCAGATCTGCACGAACGCGAGCAGATACTCCGCGTAGGCCTGCCCGTCGGCGTCGTCCCCGGTGGCGGAGACGTACGCGGCGGCGAGGTTCGTCTGGAGCTCGGCGACGGTGTCGTCCACGACCAGGAAGTTCTTGATGACGTCGAAGGTCGTGGTGTACTGCCTCTGGCTGACCGAGGTGCCCTCGGCGGCGGCCTCGTACTCGGAGTACTCGTAGTCGATGGACACGGTGTAGGTGTTGCCGCCGTACGTCCAGGTGTAGGTCTCGGTGATCGTCCCCTCGATGGTGAGGGTGAAGTAGTACTGCTGCCCCAGGCTGTGGCTGAAGCCGAAGCCGCCGAAGCCCCCGGGGCTCATCATGCCGTTGTCCGAGTTCCTGCAGGACACGTACACGGTGTACTGCCCGAAGGTGCCGGACTCGGTGGTCCAGGTGGCCGAGGGGTCGGAGCCGGACTCCGAGGAGTACACCCTCTGGTTGGATGTGTCGTAGAGGTACCACGTGAACGTGGAGTAGTTGGAGGCGACGGTGTCGTCCAGCGTGAACGTGAAGGTCAGCGTGCCGTCGTCGTTCTCCTCGTAGGAGACGTCGAAGTAGCTGGCGTAGGTCCCGGTGACGCTGATCGAGTCGTCGTCCGTGGTGTAGGTGGTGTCCGAGCTCCCGCTTCCGGAGCTCCCGGATCCGCTGTTGCCGCCGTTGTTGTTGAGCACGACGACGGCGGCGGACGCGATGAGGAGGATGGCGACCACGACGAGCGCGGCCGCTGCGGTCCTGCGCCCCTTGCTCGGCTTCCGGGGAGGCTCCCGCCCCACCGCCTCGCCGCACCAGGGGCACACGCTCGTGCCCTCCTCGAGGTCCCTTCCGCATTTGGTGCAGAACATGGAAAACTGATTCTCGAGTTTTCCTATTTAAAATGATTCGAACAGCCCCCGGGTGTTTCGCAGGACCTCGGCGGCGGGTCCGGGGAATGCCCTAAATACCACCCAGGGGATGGGAACGCGTGGCAGATTCGGTCGTCGACGAGGTCCTATCCTTCACCAACTACTTCTCTGACCTGGTGATGCTGTTCGTGGTCCTGGACGTCATCGCGCTGTGCGTGATGCTGTTCCTGGAGCGCTGCGACCCGCGCGTCTTCGTCACCTGGCTGATCCTGCTGATATTCCTGCCCCCGGTGGGGTTCATCCTCTACCTGTACCTGGGCGTCACGATCTACAACCGCCGCAGGTTCCAGCCGAAGAACATCACCGACACGCAGCTCATGGAGGCCGCCGAGTGGCAGAGGGGGGTCCTGGAGAGCGACTTCGAGGCCCACCCCGAGCGCGCCGACGTGTACCGCGTCGCGAAGGCCATGGAGGGTGCCGGGGCATGGGCGTACTCGAACAACAACGACATCACGCTCTACACCGAGGGCGAGCCCCTGTTCGCCGATCTCATGGAGGCGGTCCGCGGGGCGAGGAAGTCCATCCTCATCGAGTACTACATCATCCGCAACGACCACGACGGCAACGAGCTCCTGTCCCTGCTGACCGAGAAGGTCCGCGAGGGGGTGGAGGTCCGCCTTCTGACGGACGCGTTCGGCATAGGGAAGGGCCCCAAGGAGGGCATATTCAGGTTCAGGAACGCCGGCGGCCACTACGCCACGTTCCACTCGACGCTGAGCCTCCTGCTCAGCCCCAAGAAGAACAACCGCAACCACAGGAAGATCGCCATCGTCGACGGGAGGGTCGCCTTCTGCGGCGGGTTCAACATCGGCGACGAGTACCGCGGCGAGGGGCCCCTGGGGCACTGGAGGGACGCCACCGTCAGGGTGGTGGGCGCCGGGATCCTCCCGATGCTCGTCAGGTTCTGCGCGGACTGGCAGTACTGCTCCAAGGAGCCGCTGCGCCACATCAGCGAGTACGCGGACCCCGGCATGCTCTCGCACGGCGGGAGGGACAGGATGCACCTCGTGTCGGGAGGGCCGGACACCATGCCGAACAACCCGATCCAGATGCAGTACCACTCGATGATCGTCAACGCCAGGAGGCGCCTGTACGTGACGACGCCGTACCTGAACCCCGACGACTCCATGATGGTGGCCCTGGCCAACGCGGCGCGCTCCGGCGTGGACGTGCGCGTGCTCATCCCGGACAAGAAGGACCACATCTTCCTCTACTGGAACAACCTGACCTGCGCCAACGAGCTCATGAAGTCCGGCGTCAGGGTCTGGCGCTACAACGACGGCTTCGTCCACGAGAAGATGATGCTCATGGACGACGTGTGCTGCTCCGTTGGGTCCGCCAACTTCGACCACCGCTCCACCACGCTGAACTTCGAGACCAACGTCATGATGTACAGCAGGAGGCTGAACGGGCAGGCGGCGGAGCAGTTCCTGGCGGACCTGGAGAGGAGCACCGAGTACTCCTGCGCCGAGTTCGACCGCAGGACGGCCATGATGAGGATCAGGATGGCGGTATCTTGGCAGATGAAGCTCCTCGCATGAGCTTCGACGCGATCGTCGTGGGCGCCGGCCCCGCCGGGACGTCCGCGGCCATGCGCCTCGCGGGGAGCGGGCTCTCCGTCGCGGTGGTGGACCGCCTGGAGGGGGACCGCCACTCCCGCTACCACAGGATCTGCGGGGAGGCGGTCAGCGACCGCATGTTCGACCGGATCGGGTGGAAACCGTCGTCGGTCGCCTGCCGCGTCCATTCCATAAGCATCTCCATGGGCGGCGCCCGCATCGTCGTGCCCGCCGAGGGGTGCATAGTCGACCGCCCGGCGATGCTGGCGGAGATGCGCTCCCTGTGCGACGCGGAGTTCGTCCACGGGGCGGTGAAATCGGTGTGCCGGACGGACGGCGGCTACGTCCTCGGGCTCGCCGACGGGCGCACCATGTCCTGCCGCAGCCTCATAGGCGCCGACGGCGCGCATTCGGCGGTCAGGAGGCACATGTTCGGCCTCGGGCCCACCGAGAGCCTGCCGATAGTCAACTGCATCGCCGAGGGCGTCTGCGGCCCGGACCTGGGGTTCCGCGTGGGCGGGGAGTTCCCGGGGGCGTACGAGTGGAGGTTCCCCTCGTCCCCAGGCCGCGTGTCCGTCGGGTTCCCCAAGGGCACCGCGTCCGTGGAGGACGTGGAGGGCCTGGTCGAGTGGGGCGCCAGGGACCTGCCCTTCGGCGTGGTGGAGCGCGTGGTGGACGGGGACTGCTACCTTGTCGGGGACGCGGCATGCCTGGCGAACCCCCTGTGCTACGGCGGCATAGGCGTGGCGATGCTCTCGGGCCGCATGGCGGCCGAGGCGGTCATCGCGGGGAGGCCGGAGAGGTACTCCAGGTGGGTGTCCCGCAGCGGGCTGTTCGACCCGCATTTCATGAAGGCGCACGAGCAGTTCTCGGAGTGGACCGAGGAGGAGACCGCCGACGCCATGAGGCCGTTTGCGAAGGGGTACTCCGTGTGGCGCGGGGCGGTCGCCGCGGTGACCCATCCGAGGCGTTTCAACGTGTATCTGGCGACATTCCTCGCATTTCGCCGTGGATGGTGAGTCCAACACTACTGGCTTGCCGGGCCTCATATCCATACTATTAAATATTTTGCAGGACAACCATATTATCATGACGCCGTCGTCCACACATCTAGGTCCTCTCGTATGTGTCAGGTGCTCGTATGAGTGGATACCGCGCAAGGAGGATCTCCCGAAGAGGTGCCCGAGATGCCGCTCCATCAAATGGAACGACGAGCACCTCAGGGTGACATGCCTCAGGTGCCACCACACCTGGAACTCGCACGACGGCAGCCCCAAGAGGTGCCCGAAGTGCGGATCCCACCAGTGGAACGTGCCCCCGCGGACCTTCGAATGCAAGAGATGCGGGAACATCTGGGATTCCAAGGGGAGCAAGACCCCCAAGAGGTGCCCCGCGTGCTACTCCCGCCATTGGGACACCGAGAAGCCGACCCGCGAGGAGCCGGTGAAGGCCCCATCCCGCGACGCCGAGCTCGAGGAGGCGGTCGTCGAGGCGTACCGCCGCGGAAGCGGATGCGTCCAGATATCCATCGCCCTGGGCATACCCTACAGCGTGGTGAGGACGATCGTCGTCCGCGCCAACCCCATGGCCGTGCCGAAGGCATGAGCATGCGCGCGCTGGTCGTCGTGGACTACCAGAACGACTTCGTCGACGGCTCCCTCGGGGGCCCCGACGCGGTCGCCATAGAGGGCGCGGTCTGCGCCCGCATGAGCGAGTACCTCGGGGCGGGCGACGCGGTGTTCGTCACGATGGACACCCACGGCCCCGATTATCCCGACACCCGCGAGGGCGTCATGCTCCCGGTGTCCCATTGCGTCAGGGGCACGGACGGGTGGATGCTCCACGGCCGCGTGGGCGAGATCGCATCCCGCGGAGGGTGCACGGTCATCGAGAAGAACACGTTCGGATGCTCGCTCCTGCTGAGGGAGCTGGCGCCCTTCGACTCCATAGAGCTGTGCGGGGTGGCCACCAACGTGTGCGTGCTGGCCAACGCGGTCATAGCGAGGACGGCGAACCCTCAGGCCCGCATCGTCGTCAGAAGGGACTGCGTGGCGAGCTACGACCGGGACCTGGGGGAGAAGGCGCTCGACGTGATGGCGTCCCTCCAGGTCGAGGTTCTGTGAGATCAGTCGGGCAGGTTGTCCCGGATCCTCTCCGCCCTGCGGACGGCGTCGATGTACCTCGAGTGCTCCGCGTCTGCGGCCTTTTTGCAGTCCAGGAACTGCTCGTGGCATGTCTGCGCTTCGGCCCTCAGCCTGTCCGCCTCCTCGTAGAGCTGGTGCATCTTCTCGTGGGCGATGTTGCCCTCCTCGGATGCCTTGGAGGCGCGCTGGTGCCACGTGTTGGCCTGAGACCTCGCTTCGCCGATGTCGCCCAGGCCTCCGGAGGCCTTCATCCTGGCGGCGCGGTCGTTCCACTCGTCGCGCTTCGCCCTGCACTCCTTCGCGGTGAGGTTGGCCTCGTCGCGGCGCTGCTTGTACACGGCGGCCTCGGAAGAAAGCGACTTGGCCTTGCGCTGGAGCCTGTCGCGCTTGTCGGCCAGGACGGACGCGCTCTCGTTGAAGGCGTCCCTCTCGGCCTTGTGCTTGGAGATCTCCCTGTTGATCTCCGCCAGGATCTCGTCCAGGCTGCGCTGCTCCTCGTCGCTCATCTCTTCAGCCTGAGGAGCTCGAACTCGGTCATGTTGCCCTCCATGTCCTCGATGTTCTCGTGGACCAGGAGGAGCTTGAACATCTCCCCGGCGTTCCTGCGGCAGACGACCGCGGTGTCCTCGGATAACCGGCCGTCCGCCAGCATTTCGGCGGCCACGGCGGTGTCGGAGACCTCGACCCTGTCGGCGTCCGGGTACAGCGCGTCCAGGTGCTCCCTGGTCTGGAGGAGGGCCTGGATGTGGGACGCGACGTGCTTCACGGTTATCGCGGGCCTGCGGACGAACACGCAGTGGTGGATCGGGAGCCACAGGGCGCGGAGGATCTCGATGTCGTCCCTGCCGCCCAGCGATATCTCCGTCTCCTCGACGGGGCCCGCCGTGACGTTGCGGGACGCGACGACGCCGTAGTCTGCCTCGCCGGAGTCCAGCGCGGCGACGGTGTTGCGGGAGTCCTCCTTGGGGATGAGGGCGTACACGTCCCATCCCATGGCACCGGCGAGCTCGACGGCGGCCTGCTCCGAGTTGGAGCCGGGGATGCCCATGTACGCGACTCTTATGACCATGTCAGACCCGATTCAGTAGGCCGTATAAAGCGGTTCACGCGCCCGCAAGGAATAAGGGCGGGGAAGGGGGATGCGGGTGCATGGACGAGAGCTACGGGAAGTGCCGGACGTGCAGGCTCTGCATGCATTCCGGCGACATGTGGGTGTGCGTGCCCGAGTCCCGGCCCACGGGCCCCGACCAGGGGTGCGGCAGGTACCGTCCGGGATGCTGCGGCAGCTGCGCCTCGTGGGACAAGGGCTTCTGCTCCGTCCACGGGTCCGAGATGGACTCGATCGACGTCTGCTCCGACTACGACCCCGCGGGATCGTTCCGACAGGCGCGACTTCCTGTTGGAGAGGACGTTCTTGACGCTCGCCTTGGCCTGGGCGTCCCCGGTCAGGACCTTCTTTGCCGACTCTGGGATCCCGAAGTAGACGACGTTGTCGCACAGCGACACGTTGCCGAGCATGTTCGGCCTGACCTTGGAGTAGGAGCCCTGGAGCGAGCCCACGGCGTCGCTGACGAGGGACGAGAGGCCGTAGATCTGCGAGTCTATGAACTTGCGGGAGTTGACGAACCCGGACTCGGGGAGGAGCGGGTTGTAGGTCCCGTCCATGAAGTCGTCGTCCAGGTCGTCTATGGCGTCCATGAGGTAGACGCACGCGGTGAGCTGCACGAACACATCGCCCAGGTCGTCGGAGTACACGTCGCCCGCGATGTCCTCGAGGGGCCCCGCGAGGCCCTTCCCGAACTCGCGCCCCATCGCAAGGGCGTCCCTGCATCCGGCGAGCTCCATCTCGCGCAGTCTGGCGAAGGCCTCCCCGACCATCCTGTCGTCCTCCGGGTGCTCTGCGACCGCCTTCCGTATGGCCTTGTCGAGCACGAAGGATATCGCCTTGGTCTTGGCCGAGGGCAGATCGGTCTCGTCGTCGTACAGCTCCCACTTGGTGAGGATCAGCGTGTAGGACGCCATCCTGCGCATCAGCTCCGAGTCGGCCTTCGGCGAGTCCAGCACGCACAGCTTCCGGGTGGTGCCGTCGAAGTCCGGGCATTCCGCCTTCAGCCCGTTCAGCAGGATTGTGTTGAATGTCATGTCGTAGTTCACCGTGGCCGTCCCCGTCAGGCCGTATCCGGCCTTCAGCTGGTGGCAGCCCTCGCAGTAGTACCTGCGGTAGAGCCTGTTGTCCGCGGGGGACAATCTTCCGTATGACGGCACGGTGTACCCGAACATCGCTCCCTCCCCTCGGGCGGCTTCTTCAGAGCCACCAGGACGGAGGCCCCGATGACCACCACGAAGATGACGGCGATGAGGATGTACCCCAGGGTCACGTTGTCCATATGGTCCGCAACGCTGGTTGGGTTCATAATAGGATGCCATCGACCCAGCGGTCGTCTGGAACCGCGGGGGGTACGGCAATTATTAATATCCGCAAAGGTTCCGAAGGCCATCGGGCCAGCACTGGCGGGTGGATTGAAGCAACATGGCATACGACGCGAAAT
>JAUNXZ010000133.1 GCA_030539515.1 Thermoplasmata archaeon | reverse complement strand
GGAGGTCCGCAGGTGCACGAGGGACTGCAGGGACCGCGGGCTGAAGGTCTGCTACCACATCATGCCGGGGCTCCCGGGATCGGACCCCGAGCACGACTACGAGTGCTTCCTGAAGGTGTTCTCCGACCCGGCCTACCGCCCGGACATGCTGAAGTTCTACACGCTCCTGGTGGTCGAGGGCACCGGCGTCCACGACATGTGGAGGGCCGGGGACTACATCCCGTACGACGAGGAGACCGCCGTCGAGCTGCTGTCGAGGATGAAGGCCGCGGTTCCGGAGTACGTCCGCATCCAGAGGATCCAGAGGGACATCCCGGCGACGGAGATCGCCGCGGGGATAACCAAGAGCAACATCCGCCAGATGGTGGCGGACCGCATGAGGTCCGAGGGCACCCCGTGCAGGTGCATTCGCTGCAGGGAGGCCGGGCGCGCAGAGGACATCGTGGATCCGGACGCGGCGGAGCTCAGGGACGCGGTGTACGAGGCCTCCGGCGGCACCGAGCATTTCGTCACGATCGAGAGCGGCGACCGCATCATCGGGTACGTGCGCCTGAGGCTCGACTCCAACCCGGAGGCGACCATCAGGGAGCTGAAGGTCTTCGGGCATCCCGCGTCGATAGGCGAGGACGACGGCGACTGGCAGCACCGCGGCTTCGGGCGGAGGCTGGTGGCCGAGGCGGAGCGTCTGGCACTGGAGAACGGGAGGTCCAGGATACGCGTGACCAGCGGGGTCGGCGTCAGGGAGTACTACCGCTCGCTCGGGTACTCCGAGGACCTGCCGTACATGGCGAAGGACCTCCGACGGCTTTCGGGATTTGTTATATACCCGTGTGACGATGACGAATCACAATCGGGTACGGCTCCGTAACCACACGTCTACCAACGAGTGAGAGTGCGTGTGACGTACCCACCCAATGTTTTACCCCTCGAATCTCGTGCCTTTGAAGCCAAGATATGTTACGGCGCGCTTCAGGCTGGTGTTGGACTCTCCGTTCATCCTCATCATCTCGTCGCGGAGCATGTTCTTCGCTTCGACACGGTCGATTATGTCGGAATGGAAGCAGAATGCAATAAGGTCCGATCTGCTGAACCGTCTGTCCGCATCATGCATCGCAATCTCCATCGTCCGCTTGTCCACAACGTCGTTGAAACGCTTGGACATGTATTGGAAGAATGCGGAGAACTGTGTGCGTTTCCTCTCGATATAATCCTTCATCCTGGGTGAGAACTCATCGGGATCCAGTTCCATGGATGCCACGTAGTCGAATATCGGACAGTACGTGCCATCCCACCCTGCCTGCGCTCCTCGAACCACACCTTGACCACGGATTCCGCCGGAAGGCTCCTGCTTCCGAGGACGTCGCGTATGATATCGTCTATCGAGAACGAGGAGAACGACCTCGCGGCATCGAGGTACACCCTCGACGTGAGCGCTATCACCGTGCGGTTCGGATCCACGTCGTCGATGCCCTCGATGCCAGCATAGGCCATCCTTGGGTCGTTGTTGGGGTCTGCGGTCAGGGACACGTCCGACATCATCCTCCTCAGCATCCTGATCTGCCCCACGGTCAGAGTCCTCCTGTGCCTGGACGCATCCCTGAATATCGGGAGCATGTCGTCCAGGACGACCATCTGGACGGGGATCGCCCCGTTGCTGGACTCGATCATGATGACTCCCCTCTCGGGGGAGGCCCCCTCGCGGTACTGGATGAAGACTATGTTGCGCGCGACCTCGGAGGCCTTCTCCCGCGAGAACCCGTTGAACATGTCGCGTATCGAGTCCCGCACTATGCGGTCGTCGGCGGAGTGCCCGAGTATCAGGAGGGGCGCCTCGCACATGAGGGACAGGATCTTCGCGGAGACGATGGGCCTCCTGGACTCGAACCTGCGGTGGTCCCTCTCGGTGATGACGATCCCGCGGGGCATCCTGACGGTCCCGTGGATCTTGTAGATCTCGCCCATGCCGATGCTGTCCGGGGCGTAGTACTCGTCCACGTCGTTGAAGACCTTGAACCCGCTTCCGAAGAGGTCCTCCACCACGGTGTCGTAGTTGGTGGTGACGACCGCGGGCACGGAATCGCGGAGTTCCGCGAAGCACTCAATCTCCTCTCTGCGCTCCTCCCGATAGGCGGCCTTCCCCATGCCGGAGCAGACGAGGAGCTTGAACGGGTCGACGCCGTGCCTGTACTGGTCCAGCTCATCCTCCGAGAGCAGGTCCCTGGGCCTGAGCGTCCCGTCCGCGAACATCGACACGAGCCTGGCGGACAGCTTGGATGCGGTCTTCATGTACACGAGGTCGCGGTCCGTGTCCGGATCCGCAACCTCCATCGACGCCTCGAGCTTCAGTGCCGTGTACGTGTCCGGGTCCACTCCGAAGCGGGATGCCACATCGGACAGGAGCCCGTCCCATGTCCGGAAGTTCTCGGCGAAGCGCTTCGATATGCCCGATCCTATCCAGAGGACCGGCGAGCGCTTCATGGAGAACATGTTGGAGGGCAGCAGATCCTCCGGGTAGGACGATTCACCGGACATGCATGGATGATTGTGTAGCATGTAGAAATAACATGGCTTCACAGCATCATGCAAAAGCAAGCGTGTATCGGAACATCAACCGTAGAACGGTATGTTGTCCCATCCCGTCCTGCGCTTGCCGATCTTCTTCCCGACGTTCTCGTACGCGTCCATGTCCGCCTGCGAGACGGACGGCCCGACGGCCTTCAGCGCGGCGTCGAAGTGGCGCTGGAGGACCCTGTCGGAATCCGGGTCCTCGCGGTACGCCGCCAGCCCGGCCTCCCTGCACAGTGCCGCGAGATCAGCACCGACGTACCCGTCGGTGGCGGCGGCCACGGCATCCAGGTCCACGCCGTCCAGCGGCATCCTCTTCGTGTGCACCCTCAGGATCCCGAGCCTCGACGCGGCGTCCGGCCTCCCGACGAGCACCAGGCTGTCGAACCTGCCCGGTCTCAGCAGCGCCGGGTCGATCATGTCCGGGCGGTTGGTGGCGCCCATGACGGTGACGTTGCGCAGGCCCTCGACGCCGTCCATGGACGTGAGCAGCTGGGCCACCACGCGCTCCCACGCGGTGCTGTCGCCCATCCCGCGGATCGGCGCGATGGAGTCCAGCTCGTCGAAGAATATGATGCAGGGGGCCATCTGCTTGGCCCTCTTGAAGATCTGGCGGATCGCGCGCTCGCTCTCCCCCATCCACTTGCTGGCCACCTCCGGCCCGTTCACCGAGATGAAGTTGGTCCCGGACTCGTTGGCCATGGCCTTGGCGATGAGCGTCTTCCCGGTGCCCGGCGGGCCGTACAGGAGTATCCCCTTGCCGGGCTCCACGCCAAGGCGGTCGTAGGCGCGGTTGCCCTCCTCGGGGACCAGCACCTCCTCTATCCTCCTGCGGACGTCGTCCAGGCCGCCCACGTCGTCCCAGGTGACCTTGGGGATCTCCACCAGGACCTCCCTCATGCCGCTGGGCTCGACGTCGCCCAGCGCGGCGGAGAAGTCGTCCATGGAGACCTTCATGGATTCGAGCACATCCTGGGGTATCGGGCGGTCCAGGTCGAACTCGCCCATGCGGGAGCTGAGGCACTGCATGGCCGCCTCCCTGCAGAGGGCGGCGAGGTCCGCGCCCACGTAGCCCTGCGTCATCGAGGCGAGCCTCTCGGGCGTGACGTCCTCGGTCAGCGGCATGTCCCTGAGGTGCACGGCGAGTATCTCCGCCCTGGCCCTCCTGCCGGGGACGCCTATCTCGATCTCCCTGTCGAACCTGCCCGGGCGCCTCAGCGCCGGGTCTATGGAGT
>JAUNXZ010000023.1 GCA_030539515.1 Thermoplasmata archaeon | reverse complement strand
CGCTGGACCAGGTGCCCATGAACATACAGCTCCAGAAGAGGATGTGCGACGGCGCCCCGTTCTACGTGCTCGGCCCGCTCGTCACCGACATCGCGCCCGGATACGACCACATCGTCGGGGCCATCGGCGGATCCGTCGCGGCCCAGGCCGGCGCGGACTTCCTCTGCTACCTCACGCCCGCGGAGCATCTTTCTCTCCCGGACGTGGACGACGTGCGCGAGGGAGTCATCGCGTCCAAGATCGCCGCCCACGTGGGCGACCTCTGCAGGGGCATCGGGAGGGAGAGGGACGAGCGCATGGCCAGGGCGAGGAAGAAGCTCGACTGGAACACCATGTACGACGTCTGCATCGACCCGGACAAGGCCCGCAGGTACAGGTGCAGGGGATGCACCGAGGAGAGCGAGGGCTGCTCCATGTGCGGCGACGTGTGCGCGATCAAGATCGTCAACACGTACATGCAGAAGGAGGACGGCGGCAACCACGACTGCTGACCATGGACCGCGACGCGGCGATAGTCTGCTACATCGCCGGCCTTGCGCTGATAGCCGTCGGCATACTGCTCACCCAGTGGACGCACAGCATCCGCCTCATCGTGTGGCCGGTCGCGTGCGGGGTGTTCGCGCTGATCCGCGGCTACGACCACCACACGCACGACGAGGGGCCGCCGGCAGGGGAGCGGAGCGGCAACGCCGCGATGTACCTGTCCTTCCTGCCGGGGGCCGGACTCGTCTACACTGGACGCACACTCCCCGGGATCGGGCTGCTGGCGATGCTTGCCGCCTCCGTCGCATCGCTTCTCGCCGTCGGTGTCGGTGACTCCCGCGGCGTGTTCCACTTCCTCTGCGTGATCTACACCGCGGGGTACCTGTTCGCGATATCGTTTATCGCCACCCGCCACGAGGTCCGCATCCGGAACCTCTGCCTGGACCGTATGCAATGGACGTCGATACGGGACTACCGCATGCTCTGCCTGATCCTGACATTCATGATGATGTTCCTCGGAGCGGTCTTCTGGGTCGCGGCCCTGGCGATGGGGGAGCTGCCCCTGGCCGCCGCGATGCTCCTGGTGTCCGTGATTCCCGTGGTCGTCTGCTGGATACGCAGGGAGTCCATTCCGATTTACACGGACGACGGGAACGCGGACGGGTCGAGCGACCCGATTGTGTTTTGATCGATCAGATGTTGATGGGCGACGTGCCGTCGTCCCTGTCGAGCTCGTCGATGAATCCTGCGGCGAAGAGAGGATAATGCTCCACCCCGTCCTCGTCCACCGATACGTCCGCATCCTCGAACATCACGCGGCGGTCCACCGAGGGATACACCTTCTGGACCTTGCTCAGGGAAGGTGCCTGGCGGTCCTTGCCGGATTTGACCTCTATGGCGACGATGTCGTCCCCTATCTCGGCGACGAAATCGATCTCCATCCTGTTCTCCTTGCCGGTCTTGCTGAAGTAGAACAGCCCGATCCCGGCCTTCGCGATGCATTCGGCGATGACGTTCTCCGTTATCGCGCCCGCCTGTATCGACAGGGCCCGGTTGAATATGGCGCGACGGGTCCTGCGGCTGTACATCGAGAGCAGCAGTCCGGTGTCCGACATGTAGACCTTGAACTGGTTGTTGTTGCAGTTGCCCTCGAGCGGCCCCACGGGTGCGTTGAGTGCGAAGCAGTAGTTGCCGACCGCGGCCTTCCGTATCCAGGTCAGACTGTCCCCGTACTCCCTTCTGGCCTTCCTCGAATCATTGCGCTTTTTCGTCTCGGTTGCCGAGGTCTCGTCGTCGGTCAGAGGGATGCCGATGCGCGTGTACATGAACTTCTTGTTGGACTGGGCGAGCTGATACGGGATGGATTCGAAGCATCCCTCGATCTTCGTGCGGTCCCTTCCGCCGTATTTCCCGATGTCGTTCACACAGGAGGCCTTGATCTTCCTCAGCACCAGCTGCGCCTTGTCGTAGCTCTTCGTCTCGGCGAAGGTCGAAACCGCCTCGGGCATACCGCCGACCAGCATGTAGTTGACGAACAT
This sequence comes from Thermoplasmata archaeon, assembly GCA_030539515.1. Lineage (GTDB taxonomy): Archaea > Thermoplasmatota > Thermoplasmata > Methanomassiliicoccales > Methanomethylophilaceae > Methanoprimaticola. The sequence continues at coordinate 18,111 of JAUNXZ010000023.1, read as the reverse complement.
CTCGGAAAACTTCCTGAGGTAGATCTCGGGAATCGAACGGGACTCATGGATGCACCTGCGAACCTCAGCGATGGTGCTGTCGCTCACCTTCATCGCCCATAGGAACTCCTCGAAATCGAGGGACCTCATCACCATGTGCTCCTCGTATCCCATGGGTATGAAGACATCCTCGTCCCTCATGACGGCATCTATCAGAGAACCGGAAGCGATCACGTCATAGAGTCCGCTCTTGGAGAAGGTCTTGAGGGCCGTGCGTGCCCGCGGGCACTCCTGGATCTCGTCCAAGAAGATCAATGTGGACGCGGGATCTATGTCGCCCCCGTCACCCGCATTGGCGATCTTCGCGGCCAGCTCCGCGGCATCATCTATGTTGTCGCTGAATGCGGCCTTGGCATCCTCGGAAGTGGAGAAGTCCAGATACACCACGCGCTTGTAGTTCTCCTATCCGAAATTGCAGATGGTGAAAGTCTTCCCGACCTGCCTCTGCCCTTTCACCAGAAGGCACTGATGACCTTCCCTGTTCTTCCATTCCAGAAGCATGTCATCCGCTTTCCTTCTGAGCATGCCACTCCATTGCATTTTTGATATATAATACTACTTTTCCGGACGGAAAAGTCGTTAATTTCACCACTTTTCCGCACGGAAAAGTCGTAATCACTACATTTCCGGGCGGAAAAGTAGTGCGGGAGAAACTCCTTCGGGTCATCCCCGGACTATGCCAGATCGCTTCCTTCCTCTCAGCCAGAGCGTGTATGCCGCGGCGTAGGCGTAGTAGAACGCCGGGACCAGCAGAAGCCCGGTAACGAGTGCGGGGAAGAGAAGCTCTATCCTCTCGCACCCGTCGAGGACCCTGACCGCGCTGTAGACCGTTATAGCCGCGATGATCGCCCACATAACCGCCGCGATGGCCGCAGACCTACCGAACTTCCAGTTCTCCGACGATAATTTGCTCCCGACGAGCGCCAACACGCATGTTCCCCCGGGAGGCGTCCCCATGACTGTGCGCATCCCGAGCGCGGACGACATGGCCTCCTGCTCCTCCTTCCCGATGCGGGGGTTGTACAGGAGACCCCACCCGCCTTCGGCTATGCCCGAGGAGGACAGATCCTCAGAGAGCGCGGCCAGCTCCTCCGCCACATTGTGAGCCTGACGGTCGCTGACGTACCCGTCTGGCACGGACCAGACGAGGGATGCGCCGCGCAGACGGTCCGCGTTGCTCGACCACCACTCCGCGAATCCGGGATCCAGACGGTATGTCGGGCGCTGGCACAGGACGACCACGGGGCCGTCCGCGGTGTCCGGGGACACCTTGCCGGCACGGACGCGGTCCCATCCGTACATGTCCGCGAGGTCCTTCGCGACGCTCGAGTCGATCATCCATCCGTAGCACACGAGGAGCGGGCGGGTGCGCACGGACCTCAGCATCCTGCGATGGCTGAAGGCTGCCGCCGCGGAACGGACGAGCGGGAATGCTAGCATGACCGCGCCCGCCACCGTCAGGACCGCCAGCGGGACGACGTCATCCGGATGCGCGGTGTTGAGCGCGAACCATCCGCACAGCAGGGCCATGAACAGGCCCATCACGACGAACATCGCGTCCTCCACGATGTCCATGCGGCCGTAGGTGATGTCCATCTGGGAGAACGAGTACGGCATGTCCTCCGAGTTGCAGATGCGGTCCGTCAGGATCGCGGACCAGAACACGAGGACGAGCACGCAGAACAGACCGAACACGAAGGCGCAGAACCCGAAGTCGCCGTCCAAGGATTCCAAGAGCGCGTACACGGCCAGGCACACCGACGAGACGAACGCCGCGAAGAGCGGGGCGGCACCGGCCCTGCGGCCCAGGTACAGGTGCCCCATGCCCGGGATCAGTCCGAACGCCATGGCGCTGGAGCGGCTCCTGAACCCCAGGTCCACGGACCTGTCGCCCATGACCCTGGCGAACGCGTCCGCGAGGAACGAGGCGGCCATGACGAGGCCGAGCCATCCGAGGATGCGGACGTCGGGATCCGACGAGGACGCCGCGATGATTGCCAGGATTCCGAGCAGAACGGCCGCGGCAATGTCGGGGTACGAGTCCCTCCATGGGATCCCGGGACGGGCGGCGCTCATCGGCACGTCCGTCTCCCACTCCATGCGGTCGTACCACGAGGACGCGCGGATGCTCCCCGCTCCATAGTATATCGCGAATATCCCGCCGATCACCATGAACGCCTCGAGACGGCCCGTGTAGACGTGGTAGGTCACGCTCAGCATGAAGACCGCGACGGCCGCGATGATCGCCAGTATTCCAAGCGCGATGAGCAGGACGGCGCTGGTCGGGGCCTCCGTCTCTCCGCCCGACTCCATCGGGAACACCGTGACCGCCATGCAGCGATGATCGTCCAGCCTGTCCGCCACCTCCAGTCCGAGCCTCTCCGCGATGTCGGTCTGCGTGTCCCTGAAGATCCTGCGGTCGATGAGGAGCGGACCCGCCGGGAGGTCGAACCCGGCCTCGGACATGGCGGCGGAGAGCCTCCTGATGCCCTCGACGATCGCATCGGCGCCGTGGAGCTCCAGGTAGAAGCTGGGGATGGCGACGACCATCCCCGTGTTGGACAGTCCGGATGAGTTGGCGCGGACCCAGTCCAGGAAGCCCTGGTCGACGGAGTCCAGATGGTGCGAGTAGTACAGGATGGCCCCGAGGTTCGTGCCAGCGGCGTAGTCCAGGCCGGCCTTCAGCGACCAGCCCTGCTGCTCCGCCAGGCCCCTCGCCTGGTCGTTCCTCCTCTCGCAAACCAGCCTCATGCATCCCCGTCCGAATGGAGGTCCATGCTCCTACGGGTATAACTCGGGTGCGGGAGCTGGATGGATGGTGGAATCGAAGGTTCGAGAAGGTGAGATGGAGCCACTGGAGGGGATCGAACCCCCGGCCTACGGTTTACGAAACCGCCGCTCTACCGCTGAGCCACAGTGGCGTTGATGCCGCGATTGATTCCAGATATTTAAATGGCTAACACGGGCCGCTTCGAGGGCGGAAAACGGGGTCTCAGGCCCTCCTGTACTGCGGGAACATGTCCCTGAACACCACCGCGTCCTTCTCGATGAGCGGGGACTCGCTGATGAACGTGCAGTCCTGCTTGGAGTCCTTCAGGACCTCCGCGAGCAGCGCCATGTCCGGCTCCTTCGTGTCCAGCGGGAGGTGCGAGATCTCTCCCTTCTCGCCGTACTTGATGCAGCTGATGTGGAAATGGGCTATCGGACCGGAGATGCTGAAGAACTCGTCGGTGAGGGCGCGCATGTCGTCCTCGGTCCTCAGGCACCCGACGCCCCTGGCGTGGACGTGGGCGACGTCGAGGACGGGATGCACCCCGTCGACCCTGTCCATGACCTGCGCGATCTCCTTGAGCGTGCCGAACTGCCCCAGCTTGCCCATGGTCTCCACCCCGAGCGTGACGTCGCGGATGCCCTCGTCGTCCAGCATGTCCTTGCACTTGGACAGGCCCTCGCACACCGAGTCGAGCGCGGTCTCCGGGGACTTGCCGTACGACGCCGCGTGTATCACGATGATGTACGCGCCGAGCGCGTGGGCGGCCCTGGCGGTGTCCATCACCCAGGAGATGCTCTTCTCCCTCGTCTCCGGGTTGTCGGAGTTGAAGCTGATGAAGTAGGGCGCGTGGCAGCTGAGCCGGATGTCCAGCTCCTTGGCCTTGGCGCCGATCTCCGCCGCCCTCTCCCGGCTGATGCGGGCTCCGCGGACGAACTCCACCTCGAGGGCGTCCAATCCGAGCCCCCTGGTGTACTCCAGCGCGCCCTCCGGCTTCTTCCCCGCCGCGGGATACCCCGCAGGTCCGAATCTCATGCGGGCGGGATGCGCGACTGCTTATTATTGGATGTCGGCCATCGCCGGGGCATGAAGCTCGAGTTGGACGTCTCCCTGGACCCCACGCTGGGATGCGGGCAGGCGCACCGCTGGAGGAAGACCGGGGACCAATGGCAGGGCGTGCTTGGAGACGATGTCGTCACCATGAGGCAGACCGACTACGGGGCGGAGGTCGAGGGGTGCACCGACAAAGCCGCGCTGCTCAGATACTTCCGCGCGGAGGACGACCTTCAGGCGATAATCGCGGAGATCTCCGGGAGGGACCCCTACGTGGCGTCGCTGTCGGAGCACTGCCCCGGGCTCAGGATCCTCCTGCAGGACCGCTGGGAGTGCCTCGCGACGTACCTTCTGGCGACGAACGCCAACGTCGCCAGGATCGGGAAGATGGTCGAGTCCGTCTGCGACTGCTTCGGGAGGGACCTCGGCCCGAGGCGCGCGTTCCCGACGCCGTCCGAGATATTGGACGGGAGGGACAGGATATGCGAGTGCAGGCTCGGGTTCAGGGACGTGCGCCTGATCCAGCTCGCCGACCGCGTGGAATCCGGGGACATCGACATGGACGGCATCGCGGAGCTGGACTACAGGGGATGCGTCGAGGCGCTCATGACGATAAACGGCGTCGGCCCGAAGGTGGCCGACTGCGTCGCGATATTCGGCTACGGGCACCTGGAAGCATTCCCGGTGGACGTCCGCATCTCGAAGGTGATGGAGGCCGTGTACGGCGTGAGGGGATCGTACAGAACGGTGTCCGAGTACGGGATGTCCAGGTTCGGCAGGTACGCCGGCTACGCCCAGGAGTTCCTCTACCACAGCAGGTTCATCGACGGCTGAACACTTCCTCGCACTTGGGCGGGGGGCATCCGGTCTTCTCCTGGTAGATCTCGGCGAGGAAGCCGATCTTCTTGACGACGCCGCAGAGGTAGCACACCTCCTTCCCGAAGTCCGCGTCCTCCTCCGCGATGCGGGCGGCGGACGCCCTGACCTCCTCTATGAACTGGGGATAGAAACGGCTCGACGAGTACTCCCCGCCGCGCTTCTGCGTCAGATACTGCGAGATGGCCGCGTCGGTGACGCCGAACCTCTTGGCGACCTCCGCCTGCGTCATGCCGTGGGCGGTGACCAGCTCCCTGGCCAGCTCCCTGCGTATCAGCGGCAGGACCTGCCACACCACGACCTCGCACGGTATCTTCATGAGTGTCCGAACCCTTGGAGGTTTATTAGGTTTAAGGCCGTTAACCCCGTCTCAGGCGCCCAGGTTCAGCTTGGTGTAGAACTCCGACACGTCCCAGTCGTCGTCCTCCCTCTGCCTCTCGCTCTCCAGCCTGACGCCGACCTGCTGGGCGGCCTCCTTGAGCACCCTCGTGGCGCGGTCGCTGCCCTCGAACTCCTCGACCTTGGCGCCGGACGCGGCGACCTTGCCCTTGAAGGAGCCGATGATCTCCGTCCCGTGCATGACCACCGAACGCGTCGTACCGCAGTGGGCCTTGACCCTGTCGCGAAGGTACAGGCTCAGGTTGTCCTGGCTGTTGAGCACGAAGGTCTCCGCGAATCCTATCGGGACCCTCCCGACGTCCTCGACGGGCATCCACCTCAGCACCGGGTCCCCTTCCACGAAGAAGCCCTTCCTCAGCAGGCCCTCGTCCTCCAGCTCCGCCAGGATCCTCCTGGTCTCCGGCATCCTGCACTCCAGGAACATGGAGAGGATGTCCGCGGAGAACGAGCCGAAGTCGCGGAAGTGCTTCATGGCGACGGCCTTCAGCGCCTCGTGGCGGTCCATGCCGGAGTCGCGGACCTCCACGTAGCGGGAGTCCAGGTCCTGGCCCACGACGCTGCCGTGGACGAGCTCGGACAGGGCCTCGCCGGTCACCTCCTCGGAGTACGGCGAGTTCGCGACGATGTCCTTCTTGGACACGGGCTGGTCCCTCGCGATCAGCCCGAGCAGGGTCTTCGCGGGGACGGTGAGCTGTATGCCCTTGGCCGCCCTGTAGAGGGAGGCCTCGGACGGGCTGGCGTACCCGGTGTACGAGGGCATCAGCGTGGTCTTCACCGCGCCGGTGCCGTCCAGCTGCTTCTTGAGGGACGAGCCGTCCCTCACGCGGATTATGAGCTCCTGGTCGCTCCTGATGTAGCCCCGCTTCGACAGCAGCGCGGCGGCGTCGATGAGGCGGTCCGCCTTGGCGACCCCCTGCCTCCTTATGGCCGAGGCGACCAGCAGGTCCTCCTCCACGGTCCAGGGCTCGAACCTGCCCTGGGCGTAGAAGCCGTTGACCAGGTGGTATCCGTGGGCCTTCAGCGTCTCCGCCATGGTCCCGTCGAGCTCCGCCGCGTCCTTCCCGAGGACCTCGCGGATGCGGACGATCTCCATCCCCTTCTGGCGGTAGAAGCCCATGATGCGCTCGATCGCGTCCAGAGCCTCTGGCAGCAGGTCAGTGGAGTCCAGGTCCATGCCGCGGATGTCGATGACGCCGGCCATCTCCCACAGCTCCAGCGCGCCGACGACGGTGTCGCCCCTCACCAGGGGGTAGATCCACTTGTCGCCGTAGCGCGACGTGATCTCGGCCCACTTCGACCCAAGGTCCGGGTCGTACAGGGACAGGACCCTCAGGGGGAACTCCTGCTCCGGCACCTCGGCGAGCGCGGGGAGCTCGTCCGGCATCACGAGCATGGGCGACTGCCCCTCGCCGACCAGGATGACCTCCGCTCCGACCGCCTTCGCGGCCGCCTCCGTGTCGTCGGCCGACAGGCCGGTGATGAACCTCATGGCGCTCGGAGGCACGGGGCCGTAGCCGCGGACCGCCCTCTCGGTGAGCACCAGCCCCGGGTCCTCCCCGGGATCGCCGGGCTCGTAGATCGAGTAGGTGTTCTCGGTGCCCCAGTCCTCCTTGTCGTCGAAGTCGCGGATGACCTTCAGCGAGCGGTCCACGCGCATGACTGCTTCTTTGGCGGCCTCCTTCTCCATCCCGGTGGCGGAGACGATCTGCCTGAAAGTGGCCCTCCCGGCGCGCTCTATCGCCTCGAGGACGCGCTCGTCCCCGGGCTGGGTCTCGTCCGAGCGGAAGTGCGCGAGCCTGTCGGCGTCCTCCCTCAGCACGAAGCGCACGCGGCCCCTGACGAACCTCCCCAGGAGGATCTCTCCGGACCTCCTCATCTCCTGCCACTCGGCGAGGCTGAAGCCGTCCACCCTCTGGTAGACGTCCAGCTCGCTCCCGGCGGAGCCGTAGAACCCGAAGTACTCCCGGATGGAGCCGAACCTCTCGCCCTTGGTCAGGCGGTAACGCTCCACCGTCTCGTAGTCGTAGACGTTGTCCTTGCCCGCCTTCAGGCGCATGTAGTCCAGCTTGAGCATGTACTGGTCGCTCTCGGAGATCAGGAACCTGCCCCTGACGACCTGCTCGTCCGCGACGAGGGACTCGAGCGACGTGCGGACGTCGGGATCCTCGAGGGACAGCGCGAACGCGATCTCCTGCACGGTGGCGGGCGCGTAGCACTCCAGGTAGCGGAGCACGATGCGGTCGATCGCCGCGGAGCGGTCGACCTCCGGGACGTCGGCCCTCGAGAAGTACCACCTGTTGTTGCCGTTGATCCCGGTCCTGGTGACCAGGTACATGGACTCCAGCTTCCTGACCGAGCGGAACACCTTGTCCTCGCTGACGTCCATCGCCGCGGTTACCTCGGACAGCGGGGTCCTGTCGCCTATGAGCGAGAGGACCTCCTCGTCGGTCCCGTTGAGGCTGCGCTCCTTCCTGGTCGCCGCCGCGTAGTAGGGGATCTCGGACACGGGCATCACGTGGGTCTCGTCCAGGAACACGGTCCCGAGCGTGCCGTCGTTCACCAGGTCGCGGACCCACCCGTCCACGGTGGCCTTGTCGTCGTCCGCGTACGAGTAGACGTTCCTGCCCCTCTGCCTTATGGCCTGGAGCGGTCCGGTGGACATCAGCAGCCTGGGAAGATCCTCCCTGCAGGCGACCCTCGGGGCCTTCTGCGCGTAGTACGGGATGATCTGGTCCTCGGTGAACTCGAACTCGGAGACGCTGTCGCCCAGCGCGCGGTACAGCACCTTGCGGTGCAGCTCCCTGAGCAGCGCGGAGCGGTCCTCCATCAGCACGATGTCGGAGAACCCGGACAGGATGGCCGAGTGCGCGAACGGCGACGGCGTACCGGAGAAGCGGATGGTCTCCACCCTCATCTCCCCGGACTCCAGCATCTCCAGCACGAGCCTGGCGTTCTTGATGTCCATGTCGTCCTCGAGGACCTCGCGGTAGGTCTCCTCGATCACGGGCACGTCCTCCATGTCGCCCAGCGCCTCGAGGAGGAACGTGGAGCGGATCTGCTGCCTGTTGACGGAGATCGGCCTCCCCATGTAGTTCCTGAGGATCATGAAGCTGCGGGCGGCGGTGTGCCTGAACCTGAGCTTGAATATCTCGGAGTCGCGGATCGCCTTCCTGAGGACGGGCTCCAGTTCTCCCGGCTTCACCATCGACGGGACGGTGGCGGGGTCGATCTTCCTCGGGAGCCCCAGCATGAAGCTGTCGTCCGATATCGTCACGGAGACGTTCGCGCCGATGGCGGAGGTTATCCTGTAGGCGTAGGCGCGGGACAGCGCGTCGTTGACCCTGCGCCCGAACGGGTAGTGGAACACGAGCTTCTGGTTGCCGGAGGGGTCGATGTACTCCTCGATGGCCAGCCTGTCGCAGTCCGGGATGAACCCGGCCACGGCGCTCTGCTCCCTGAAATACGAGAGGATGCTCCTGGCGGAGCCCTCGTCGACGTCGAATCCCTCGGAGATGGCCGCGACGGCCTCCCCGTCCGGCTCCGCTATGCGGGACTCCATCTCCCGCCTGAAGCGGGCGATGTCCATGGACAGGTCGAAGCTCCTCGGGAGCATCTCGCCCGCCCAGGAGGGCACGGTGGGCTTCCTGCCGCTGGCCTCCTTCACGTAAGCCGTCATCCCCTTGGAGCGGACGAACTCGAACGAGCGCCCGCCCAGGACGAAGACGTCCCTGGGGGAGAGCCTCTCCACGAACTTCTCGGAGAGCTCGCCGGCGGTGGAGCCGTGGTTGGTCACGACGCGGTAGTTGGCCTCCTCCGGGATCGTCCCCAGGTTCATGAAGTAGATCATCCTGGAGCCCTTCTTCTTCCCGAAGCAGCCGTCCTCCTCGTCGTACCATATCTTCGAGTACACCCCCTCGAAGTCGTCCTTGCTGCCCAGGTACCTGAGCACCTGCCTGAAGGTCTCCTCCGGCAGGGTGCGGTAGCAGTAGGACCCGCGGACCAGCTCGTAGGCCTCGTGCGCGTCCCACTTCATGTCCAGGCTCATGCCCACGACCGTCTGGGAGAGGACGTCCAGGCAGTTCTCCGGGATCCCGACGCGGTCGATGTCCCCGCGGTGGGCCGCGCGGCACATCACCGCGCACTCGACCAGGTCGTCCGGGTCGAACACGAGGAGACGGCCCTTGGCCACCTTCCCGAAGCTGTGCCCGCTCCTCCCGATCCTCTGGAGGCCCTTCGCGACGGACTTGGGGGAGCCGATCTGGCAGACCAGGTCCACGGACCCTATGTCGATGCCCAGCTCCAGCGACGTGGACGACACGACGCACTTGATCTCGCCGCGCTTGAGCCTCTCCTCCACGTCCAGGCGGATCTCCTTGCCCAGGGAGCTGTGGTGGACCTCCACGCTCTCCAGCCCGCGCTCCTTCAGCTTGTACACGACGCTCTCGGCGCCGGAGCGGGTGTTGGTGAACACGAGCGTGGTCTCGTGCTGGTCGATGAGCTCCTTCAGCATGTCGTACATCATCGAGTTGACGATGTCCGAGGGCAGGGCGGTCATGTCCGCCGCGGGGCAGATGACCTTCAGGTCCAGCTGCTTCTTGGAGCCGGACTCGATAAGCGCCACGTCGCGGCAGGAGCCGTCGGGGTTGCATCCCACGAGGTACCCGGCGATGGCCTCTATCGGCGCCAGCGTCGCGGACAGCCCGATCCTCACGAAGTCGCTCTCGCAGTGGCGCCTGAGCCTCTCCAGCGTGAGCGACAGGAACGCGCCCCTCTTGGAGTCGCAGATGTCGTGGATCTCGTCGAGGATCACCCACTCGACCTTCTTGAACGCCTCGCTGAACCTGGGCGCGGACAGGATGAGCGCCAGGCTCTCGGGCGTGGTGATCAGTATGTGCGGGGGATGGCGGACCATCCTCTGCCTCTCGTTCTGCGGGGTGTCCCCGGAGCGCACCGCGACGCGGATGTCCGGGACGTTCATCCCGCGCTCGGCGGCCAGCTCGCGCATCTGCGCCAGGGGCTCGTTGAGGTTGCGGTTGACGTCGTTGGCCAGGGCCTTGAGCGGGGACACGTAGATGCAGTAGACCCGCTCCTCCAGGGTCCCCTCGCGCGCATAGCGCGTGAGCTCGTCGATGATGCTGGTGAACGCGGTGAGCGTCTTCCCGGAACCGGTCGGCGAGGAAACGAGGACGTTGCGCCTCTGGTGTATGACCGGGATGGCCTTGGCCTGCGGGATGGTGAGGTCGTCGAACCTCTCCTCGAACCATGTCGAGATGAGGGGCTCCATCATGGACATCACCTCATCCTTGGTATACGTCCTGTCCACTCTCTCCAGCATCGGAACCACATTCGGAAGCTCCATGCTCGGTCATGTAATAAGCGTTTCCGCGGTCCCGAGCGTTCTGGCGCATCAGTTATTAAGCGGACGGGCCATGCACGTTCATGAAAGTCGGGCGTCTGGCGGTACTGGCGGCTGTGCTAGCCGTGGCTGTGCTCGCGGCGCCCGCGCTCTGCGAGGGGTCCGACGCGGCCGACGGGGACGGGATCACATTCATCGGATACGTCGCCGACGCGTCCAGCAGCGCCGGCATCACCACCCTCACCGGGGTGTCCGTCACCCTGTACGAGGTGTCCGGGACGTCTACGACCCTCATCTACAACGTCGAATCGGGGTCGGACGGGTCGTTCGAGCTGAAGTACTCGGGCACCGGGACGGCGTTCAGGGTCGAGTTCGACTATGCCGGGTACACGGTGTTCACATCCCCGCTGGGGAAATCGTCGGACACGACGATCGACTTCACCCTCTCGGAACTGAGCACGGACTCCGAGGGCAGGTATGTCCTGAGCGGCGACGTCGACTCGGGACGCCCGATCGCGATGGGGAGCACCGAGATCTTCGTCTACGGTTACGTGTACGGCACGTCCGGAGGCGAGGAGTTCACCGTCGAGGGCGCCACGATCACCGCGGTCTCCGACTCGGGCAGGTCCTACACGGCGCACTCCAACTCGGACGGGTACTTCGAGATGTCCGTCGAGTACGGGACGTACACCGTCACGGTCTCGTGCAGCGGGTTCCAGACCTCCGCGTCGCAGACCTACGACCAGAACGCGCCGATCTACGTCACGCTCCAGGAGAACACGTCCGGCCTCCTCTGGGACATCGACACCCCGCACACCATGATGCTTCTGGGGCTGCTGATGATCGGGATCGTGCTGCTGTTCTCGCTCCTGCTCTTCAAGAAGTCGAAGATGCCGGACTCCGAGATCACCGTCGTCGACGACGTGGGGAGCCTCGACAACCCCGGGGACGACGACGTCGGGCATCCCTGACGAGCGACTGCCTGACCTTCTCGTAGAGGCTGTTGCCCTCGGCGTCGATCGCGACTATTAGCGGGCCGAGCCTGTCGGTGTCGAAGCTCCACAGCGCCTCCGCCATGCCGAGATCCAGCCACTCCACCCCGGTGCACCTGCCGAGGCCCTCCGCGAGGGACACGGCGGCCCCTCCCGTGGCCGCGAGGTAGACGCATCCGCACTCCCTCATGGCCTCCGCGACCTCCTGCGACATCCCGCCCTTGCCGATGATGGCGCGGATCCCGAAGGTCCTTATCGCCTCGGCCTCCAGCTTGTTCATGCGCGCCGAGGTGGTAGGCCCCGCGGCGACGACACTCCACGTCCCGTCGGCGGCCTGCCTCATGATCGGCCCGCAGTGGTACAGGACGCAGCCGTCGAGGACGGCGGGCGTCTCCTTCCCCTCCCTGGACAGCTCCAGGGCGCGGATGTGGGCCTCGTCCCTGCCGGTGACCACCGGGCCGTGTATGAACACGGTGTCCCCGAGCTTCAGCGACCTGACGGCCGCGTCGTTCAGCGGTGCGACGAGGTCGGTCACAGGACCGCCCCCTGCGCGTACTCCACGCCGTCGCCGGTGATCCTGGCGGACGCGCGGCGGGTGGCCCAGCAGCCGATGTTGACGGCCACGGGCAGACTGGCGGTGTGGCAGTTGGCCTTCTTTATCCTCACCCCGAGGCAGGTGGTCATCCCGCCCAGGCCCATGGGGCCGAGCCCCGAGGCGTTGAGCCTGACGAAGATGCTCTCCTCCATCTCCCTCAGGACCGGGTCGGGGTTCTCTATGTCCAGGGGAGCGGCGAGGGCCTCCTTGGCCATCTCCGCGCAGGTGTCGGACATCCCGCCGATGCCGACGCCCACGATGACGGGCGGGCAGGGGCGGCCCCCGGCGTCGAGCACGGAGTCGACGATGAAGTCCTCGAGACCCTTGACGCCGTCGGCGGGGTTCAGCATCCCGAGGCGGGTCATGTTCTCGGACCCGGCGCCCTTGGGGAGCACGGTGATCTCGGTGAAGTCCCCCTCCTCGGGGATGAAGTGGATGATCGGCATGCCCGGGCCCAGGTTGTTCCCGGGGTTCTCCCTCGTAAGCGGATCCACGCTGTTGGGCCTGAGCGGTATCTCGCGGGTAGCCCTCTCGACGCCCTTCGCGATCTCCCCGGCGATGGAGGAGTTGAACCTCCCGCGGACGTAGAACACGGGGATGCCGGTGTCCTGGCACATGGGCTTGCCCATGTGCTCGGCCTTCTTCAGGTTGTCCTGGATGGCGCCGATCTGCGTGAGGGCGACCTTGTTGGACTCCCACATGGCGGCGGACTCCAGGGCCCAGCCGATGTCCTCGGGGATCTTGGTGTTGGCCAGACGGAGAAGGTTCACTACGACCTGGTCCACCGGCTCGGGCAGCTTTATCATGCCCCGGTGACGGACTTGGCCGTATTTGTCACATGCTGGTCACGGCACGAGGTAGAGGACGTCCTCGATGCGGGTCACCTTCACGGTGTCCCCGATCTCCGCGTCCGCAGGGACCCTCAGGTCCACCGTCGAGTAGTTCGACGGGTCGAGCACCTGCACCTCCGTCCCCGAGCGGCTCACGACCGTGGCCTCCGCCAGGTCCGACGCCTTCTCGTACAGCCTGATCTGCGTCATGTCGGCGCGGCGCACGGACCTGTCCCTGAAGTCGACGAGGTCGACGAGGCGACCGCCGTTGCCGTTGACGCGGGACAGCTTGCAGTACCTCCCCTGGAAGACCACCACGTCCCCGGCCCTGTAGTCCGGGAGGCGGACCAGGTACGTGAGACGGTACATGTCCTGCCCGTCCGTGGTCTGGCCCACCAGCTTGGGGGACTCCTTGGTCTCGGCGCAGAACGCCTCGGCCAGCTCCTTGGCGAGCGACTTGCCGAGCGCGATCGACGAGAGGTAGACGTCCACCCCGCCGGTGACGATCTCCATCTTGGTGATGAACAGCTGGCGGTTGGTCGCCGCCTGGCGCGCGACGGAGTTCTCGGTCATGGCCAGCGCCTCCTCGCGGGTGGCGTCGTCCAGCTTCCCGGACGCCGTCCTGATCTGGAGGATGGCCTCGTAGTAGCTGCCGAGCTGCCTGGAGCAGCGCCTGCAGACCGTGTTCTTGATCCTCACGATGGTGGACGCCTCGCCCTCCGCCGGGTACCCCATCACGGAGCACCCCGCGTGCACCGTGACGACGAACGTCCTGGGGTCCTGCTCCTCCATCCCCGTGGACACCGACTCCAGCTCCGCGCCCCTGACGAGCATCAGCGCGTCGGCGGCCGCGTCCTGTATCGCCACCTCGGGCTCCCTGCGGACCCACCTGCCGCCGAAGTCGTACTCGCGGCAGTTGGTGCACACGCTGAGATCCACGTGGTGCGGGAGGTCGACCAGCTTCCTGCCGGCCAGCCAGCAGTCTATGCAGAGGCCGTCGAGGGACTCCTCGCACTCGCATCCGCACTTGACGCAGAAGTTCCTCACAGCAGCACCGCCTGGGCATGCCTCACGCCGCCGATCTCCATGACGGATTCGGGGGACACGAGGCCCTCGCGTATCGCGATTCCGATGACGCCGTCCCCGACCAGGTTGATGATCGTCGCGATCCTCAGCCTCTCCACGAAGGCCTCCTCGTCCAGGGACTCGCCCCTGTAGAACTCCTCGTGGACGGTTATCCTCGTGCCGTCGCCGCGGAAGGTCATTCCGATGAGCTCCTCGTCGCATGCCGCGACGATCCTCTCGTCCCCGTGGGTGTGCATCCTGACGAACATCATCTCACCATCTTGTAGATGCCGCCGGGCGTCCTGATGTACTGGCCGCCGTCGCGGAGCTTCTCCAGCACGGACAGGGCCTCCGCCTCCGGAAGCCCGTTGTTCGCGGCGTGCTGGAGGACCTCGTCCTCGGACAGGCCGGCCTGCCCGAACTCGTTGAAGATGTTGTTTATTATGCCGATCTTGGTGCGGTCCTTGGACCCGACGCCGGTGGCGATCTTGTCGTAGTCGAACCCGCCCTCGCCGTCGCCGGCGATCCTCCTGAGGTAGTCCTCCACCAGCTCCACCGCGCGGCGCGCATCCATCTCGGTGACCACCGCGCTGAGCCTCATCTTCGCCGAGGCCTCGGACAGGCGCACGAAGGCCTCCAGCTGCCTGGCGGTGATCGGCACGGTCTTCCCGTCGTTCCCGGAGTTCCTGATCCTGAGGAAGCTCTCCTCGATGATCCTCTTGGCCTCCTCGGTGATGACGGGGGTGATCCTCTTGGAGTACGCCACGTACTTCCTGAGCATCTCCTGCTCGTACACCGGGCGGATCGTGTCGGTCCTGTTCAGGACCGCCTTGGGGTCGATGCCCGGGAGGACGTCGCCCTCGTGCATCATCCTGACCTGCCCGCGCTGGTGCGCGTTGAGGATGTGCTCGGTGATGGCGGTGTCCTTCTTCCTGTCGGGCTTGTCCGTGAGCACGAAGATCAGATCGAAACGGGACATCAGCGCCGGAGGCAGGTCTATCTGGTCCGCGATCGGGGTGTCCTCCTCGAACCTGCCGAACTTGGGGTTGGCCGCCGCCAGCATGGAGCACCTGCACTGGAGCGTCGCGGTGATTCCGGCCTTCGCGACGGAGATCCTCTGCGACTCCATGGCCTCGTGCAGGGACGAGCGGTCCTGGTCGGTCATCTTGTCCAGCTCGTCGATGCAGGCGAGTCCCTTGTCGGCGAGGACCAGCGCGCCGGCCTCGAGGGTCCACCTGCCGTCGCCGAAGTCGTCCCTGACGGCCGCCGCGGTGAGTCCCGCGGCGGAGGCGGACTTCCCGGACGCGTAGATCCCGCGCGGGGCCAGCGAGCTCATGTACCTCAGGAGCTGCGACTTCGCCACGCCGGGGTCCCCGATGAGCAGGATGTGCATGTCGCCCCTCATGACCGTGCCGTCGTCCATCTCCTTGTGGCATCCGCCGAAGAGCTGGAGGGCGATGGACTTCTTGACGGAGTCCAGGCCGTAGATCGACGGGGATATGGAGCGGACGATGTTCTCGAACAGCTCCGGGTCCCTGGACATCTCCAGGATCCTCCTCTCGTCCTCGTCGGTGATGGTGATCTCGTCGTACTCGTGCTGCTCGAACTCCACCGAGATGACGTCGAGGTAGATCTCGAACACGGTGGACTTGTCCCTCTCGGACTTCTCGGCCGAGCGGAGTATGCCGTTGAGCGTGATCCTGTTCCCGGCGGTGACCTCGCCGGCGATGTCGTCCTCGACGTAGCCGGTGATCCTCTCGGGCTGGGCGCCTCCCCTGAGCCCCTCGGGGCTCTCCTGGATCTCGATCTTCTGGGTGTCGATGTAGACCGACTCCTTCTCGTCCAGGTTGAAGCGGGTGGACTGCTTGTTGCAGCCCCCGTCCGGGTTGCTGCACATGAGCGGCTCCTTCAGCATCATGCCCGGCTGGGGGACCCATATCTCGGCCCCGCACCTGGCGCACCTGAAGAGCGCGTGCGTCATCCTCGGCCTGACGGTGGTGACCTTCCTGGCCAGACCCTCGACGGCGACCATCTTGCGGAGGTGGTCGGCCCTCAGGTTGCGGATGTCCACCTTGGCGTCCCTCGGGAGGTTGAAGACCCTCACGTTGATGGTCTCGCCCGGGCGGCTGATGTTCGGGAGCAGGGACATGGCGGTCTTGCGGGCGATCTCGAGGCAGCGGTCCGGCTCGTCGAGCACGAACATGGCGAAGTCGACGCTCACCGCGTTGATGTCCGCGTAGTCCACGCGGACGCTCTTCTTCTGGGGGAAGTTGTCCGCGATGCACTGGATCATGATGCGGTACTTGTCCCTGAAGAACACGTCGTTCCAGGCGGCCTGGATGTCCTCGTCCTGGTAGTTCGACGGCATCGCTGCGCCCCCTTGGAGCGGCACTCGTCGTCGACCCACCAGATCCATCCGCCGCGGTCTATGGAGATCTGGCCTTTGATGAGCCCGGCCTTCCTGTACTTCATGAAGGTCTTGGCGAGGTCGTCGGGGCAGCGGTACCCGAAGGCGTCCTCGAGCCTGTCGGTCGCCTCCTTCGTCGTGACGGCGTCCGTGCCCAACGCCTCCCATATCATTCCGAGCAGGTCGTCTCCCATGGCCGAAACCATGCCCGCATCCGTGATAAACCTATGCCGTTCCCGTCGCGGCGCCGGCGGGCGCCGGCCGGACGTGGCGGCGGTACGGGATTTCGGGTATGTTTAAACCGCAGGGCCGCCTAAGATGATTCAGGAGGCCCTTCGGAAGCACATAGCCAGACGTCCGGAAATCGGCGGTTTCCAAAGTTAGTCCGGCCTAACAAAAAACGCCGTTTTTTAATGGTTCCTAATATGCAATCCAAAGCCGTTTTATACCCCTTCGTCGATTTTTGTGGTGAGGTTACCAAAATGGCAGCAATCATCAACGGATCCGAGTGTGTCGCATGTGGAGCATGTGTGGACGTTTGCCCCGAGGGCGCGATCACCTGCGGGGACATCGCGGTCATCGACGCCGGCAAGTGCGTCGACTGCGGCGCCTGCGTCGACGAGTGCCCCTCCAGCTGCATCTCCGACTGAAGGTACACTGCCCGCCTGCGGGCGGGCGTCAAACCCTTTTCTTCTTCCTTATTTCTTTGAGAATCCCGTTCCGGAACAGGGCCGTTCACGCGTCCCCGTCCGATCCGCCGATGACGGACTCGATGTACTCCCTCTGGATCCGGACCACCTCGGTGCTGTCCTTCGCCCTGGAGTAGTCGTCGAGCATGTTCCCGTTGAGCCTCATGAACTCCGGCGCCCAGTTGAAGCGGCCGAGGAACGTCTCCGCCTGCTCCCTCTCGCCGAGGATGCAGAGCGCGGCCATGACCGCCTCTGCGCTGTTGAGCTCCATCGGGCGGCCCCAGTTGATGGGGTTCGCCGCGAGCAGATAGGGCAGGGCCCTCTCCTCCACGCGCTTCAGGCGGGGGAACTGGTCGATGTTGGTCCAGGTGAGGTCCATGACCACCAGGCCCTTGCGGGCGTGGCCGATGTCGGCCGGCGACAGGGCGCGGTCTGAGAACGGGGACAGGACGATCGAGCCCGACGGTATCGCGCCGAGGGTCTTGGCCTCCCTCCCCAGCCCGAACTTGAGCATCCGCTTGGCGGTGCACTTCTTCGGGTCGCATTGGCACTCGTCGTAGATGATTACGGGGATCATGCGACGACCATGCTCTTGAGGCGCTCGGGGTCGGCGAGGTTCTCCTTCACCCAGTCCCTGACCTCGTTCATCGAGCGGACGTACTCGTGGAAGAGCTCCAGGTCGTCGGTCGCCTCGAAATCGGAGCGCTGGCGGACCTCCGCGAGGATCTGCCTCCCCTTCCAGGGGGTGCGGCCGGACCACTCGTCGAAGGTGGGGCGGTCCATGTAGACCACGAAGTCGTAGTCCTCGTCCTCCCTCAGGAAGTCGCGGTCCTTGAAGTCCTTGGAGACCTGCCTCCTGATGTCCTCGCCGCTGTCGTACATCGACGAGATCATCTCGCAGTCCATGATGTCGTGCTCCGGGCCGGCGCTGTAGACGTCGTAGGAGTCGTCGAAGAGCTGCCTGGTGAAGTACTCCGCCATCTGCGAGGCGAAATCGTTCTTCTGCTCCACGAAAAGGATGCGGACCTTCGGCTTGGACT
>JAUNXZ010000132.1 GCA_030539515.1 Thermoplasmata archaeon | reverse complement strand
TGGATACGAAGAAAATACAGGCAGCAGTCGCCGTCGCGGTGATGCTCGCCGCGGGCGCGTTCGTACTGGCGTACGCTCCCGACGAGTCCGACGCGGCCGCCGGAACCTGGACCGACCCGATCGATTCGGGAACGATGGTCCTGAAGGCATCGACATCAACCTCAGACGGAGGTATCGGGTACGCCACGTTCAAGGTGAACGAGTCCGCTTTCAGCGGATACTCTGGATCGTCCGCTTGGGTCGCGTATGTTTCAGCCACAAAGCTGGAGACTGAAGATCCCACCGGCACATCCGGCCTTACCGACTCCACCGAGACAGATGTCGCGCCGTACAAGCTCACGATGACCGCCCAGACCGACAACACAGGGGAGTACTCCCTGAAGGTCCAGGCCGATTCCACTACGGCTAGCTCCAACTATCTCTACCTCCAGTACACCGTCAAGTTCACGGTCAACGAGGTAGAATTCACGCAGTCCCTGGTGTACTGCATCGCGGTAGAGATCACCTTGTCCGGTATCGGTGAGCTGGGCATCACGACTGATGATATCACCGGTACATTCGGGGAGAACCTCAACGTGGACCCCGGATACACCATCAATGAAGTATCTCTTACTGGAGATTACACGTACTATGCTCTGAACCTTCCTGCAGGCCTCTCGATGAACGCCACCACCGGATACATCAGCGGAATGCCCTCTCCGGCCACGGCTACGGAGAAAGTCGAGGCTACCGTCACGGTTTTCGTGACGGATTCCGACGGAAACGTGTATCAGGGATCCCTGACCGTCACGATCAATCCCGCCTCGTCCGAGACCAGCACGCTGACGTATGAGGTCAAGATGGACGGCGTGGTGCAGGATGACTACGTCTTCCAGACCGGCACCGCCGTGACACTGGAAGTCTCTATTGATGGCTCACTCACCAGCGTTACATCCGTTACGGCAGTCGATGAAGATGGCAACTACGAGGCACTCGCTCCTTCGGATGTGGGCAAGTACACGATCACGTCGGACGGAACAGGTGCGTACCGTGTGACGATGACGAACATAGACGATTCGACCGGAGTCGTCTCCGACTCTTTCTACATCTACTTCTACGACGACCTCGCCGATGTGGAAGCGAAGATCGTGGTCAGCGGAAGCTGATCCCGGTCTGGGGAGGGGGCACCGCCCCCGCCCCTTTGAGGAGAGATGCAGATGAAGAGAGGCATGGCAGCGCTGGCGCTGGCCCTGGCCGTGCTGCTGGCGGTGCCGGTCGCAGCGTCCGCGGACTCCGAGGCTGTTCCGACTCCGGACGAGTCGTGGTACTTCTACGGGGACACGGCGACGTTCGAGTACCCGGGAGAGCTCCCGACGGGATGGTCCATCACGTGGGCCGCGGTTGACTCCTCCGGTGCGGACGTGACCTACACCCAGTCCGAGGACCTGCTGTCCATAGTCGTGGACCTCACGTCCTACAACGACCCGGTCTACGTGACGCAGACCGTGTCAAACGGCTCGAGCTCCAGCTCCAAGACCACGGAGGCCATGCCGCTGCACGTGGCCGAAGGGAGCTCCACCGGAACGTACCTGGTGACCTTCATGGACGGCTCGTCCGTGTACAGCACGTACACGATCAGCCGCACCACCGTGGTGAGGGAGGGCGACACGCACGTCGTCGTCCCCTCGGCGCCGACCAAGGAGGGCTACACCTTCGGGGGATGGTACTGGACCGACTCCGACGGCACGGAGCACGAGTTCGACGCCACCGAGCCGGTGACCTCCGACATGGCCAACTCGTCCGGGGTCGTCCGGATCGACGCCAAGTGGATCGGCTCCGGCGGGGGCGGGTCCTCGCACGTGGTGATAGACACGAACGTGGTGACCTTCCAGGCCGTCAACGGCCTGAGGTACGACGTGGACTCGGTGTCCGGCTCGTCTGTCACGTTCACCGTGGCGGTGAACGAGGGCTACGAGTTCGACCTGTCGACCATCACCGTCGGGAGCAACTACGGGACCGTCACGTCCCTGGGGGACTGCCAGTACATCCTGACCGGGGTGACCCGCGACACGATCGTCACGATCTCCGGCGACAGGCTGTACACGGTCCAGTGCCGTCTGCAGAACGCGTCGCTGTCCGTGTCCGGCTACGATTCCGTCCCGGAGTACACCATACCAGGCGAGTTCGTGGCCCAGGCCTCCCCGTCCTTCGGATGGTCCGGCATGGACATACGCGTCTACATGGACGGGAGGGACGTGACGTCGCTGTACGTCAGCGGCGGGACCATAGACATAGCGGAGGTGACCGGGAACCTGGTGATCGTCGCCGAGGCGTCGTTCCCCTGGTTCGTGCTGGTCATCGTAATCGTCGTGGCGGCGGCGGTCGTCGCGGCCTACCTGTACAGGCGCAGGCTCCACAGGAGCCGATCCCCGTGAGGGCAAACCATTTCGGGCCGGGCACCGCCCGGTCCGGCCGCCCCCTTCCGGGAAGGCGGGAGGCGGCGATCTCTCCGAATCTCGGCGGAATGCGCCGAAGACACTGCAGGGTACCGCATCGCGGGTGCCATCGGTCCCTGAGGCAGCCGATGGGCACCACATGGACACCGTCCGGGCGGGTGTAGGCGAATCCCGTCGACGTGACCACGGCGAGGAATGCCGGCTCGCCCATCCTGTCCGTATCGACCCTGTCCCTGAGCTTGAGGAGGTTCTCCGCGGCAGCGTCCACGCTCCCGAGGCCCAGTTTGATCTCCACCGCGCCCCATCTGCCGTTCCAGAGGCTGATGACGCAATCGGCCTCCAGCCCGGTGTTGTCCCTGTAGTGGAACACTCTCCCGCGGTTCGCCTGGGCATACACCCTGAGGTCTCTCACGGCCATGCACTCGAAGAGGAGCCCCAGCGTCTCGGGGTCCATCACCAGGTCCTTCGCCGTGGCCCCCAGGAAGTACGCCGCAATGGCGGGGTCCGACAGGTAACGGGTGTCGGAGGTCCTTATGACTGATTTCGAGCGGAGGTGCGGGGACCACGCGGGCATGTCCTCCGTCATGCAGACATCCCTGAGGGCGGCGAGGTATTTCGCCAGGGTCGGGGCCGTCATGCCGACATCTTCTCCCCCGATGTCGGCGAGGATGGTGGTGTTCGGAGCCTGGGTGGATATGTTGCGGGACAGCGAGCGCATGATCGACTCCATCCAGCCCCTGTTCCTTCTGACGCCGTCGATCTGGATCTCCGCATCGAGTATCGCCTGGCAGTAGTCCTCTATGCCCTCTCCGTCGCCATCCAGGTATCCGGGCCAACCGCCGCGGACCACGAGCCCCGCGACATCTTCGATCCCGATATCGGAGGATCCCTCGACCGTGTAGCCCGGCTCGAACAGTCCGCCCAGGCTCACCTCTCCGGATGAATCACCGGATTCGTACAGGCTCATGGTTCTCATGACGAGCTTGGCGATGCGGCCTGCGCCGGAATGGCTGTCATCAGGCCTGGCTACGACGACCGACCCTGTCAGAATGTACAGTCCCTTCTCCTGGCGCCTGTCGACAGACATCCTGACGGCATCCCATAGCCGGGGTTCGGTCTGCCATTCGTCGATCAGGCGCGGATTCTCCCCCTCCAGCAGGAGCGACACCTTCAATTCGGCGATCTGGCGGTACCTCTCCCTGTTGTCCGGGTCCTGCATGTAAATGGAACTGCGGGCCACCTGTTCGGCGGTAGTGGTCTTGCCGCACCACTTGGGGCCTATGATCTGCACCGCTCCCGAGGCCTTCAGCTTTCTCTGCAGTTGCCTGTCGACGATTCTCGGCCTGTATTCCATGATATTGGTCCAGATCAGTATCGTCTCATGCGATTTAAAGGATTGTAACGTTTTCAGTTAAAGGAT
>JAUNXZ010000022.1 GCA_030539515.1 Thermoplasmata archaeon | reverse complement strand
CGTCCAGCGAGTAGACGCTCATCGTCGGCGAGTAGGTCTTCAGCTCGAAGGACTCCATCGAGATGGTGTGCCCGTTCTCCGCGGACATGGCCACCATCTCCTCGCACATCGGGAGGAACTCCTCCCTCTCGATGATCTTGTACATGTGGACCGTCCCGCCGCGCTTCAGGCGGCTCAGCGCCAGCGGGAGGAACCTGTCGGCTATCTGCGGCAGGTTCATGATTATGCGGTCGGCCATCGGCAGGGTTGGAACCACGGCTGTGGCGTCGCCCGTGATGGGGACCAGCGCATCCGCGCGGTTGTCTTCCCTGTTCCAACAGGCGAAGGCCTCCGCATCTGGGTTCAGGTCTATCGAGTATACCGCCTCCGGCTTCGCGGCGCGGCAGATTTGCACCCCGAACGGGGCCACCCCGGCGAACATGTCGATGACCACCTCGCCGTCCCTCACGAGCGAAGCGACGCGGTGCCTCTCGCCCGCGAGCCTGGGGTTGAAGTAGACCCTGGCGGGGTCCGTGTGCATCCTGGCGCCGAACTCCCTGTGGACGGTCTCCGAAGGACCCTCGCCGGCGATGAGGTCCAGGTCCCTGACCCTCAGCTCGCCCTTGACGCCGCGGTCCTCGAAGACGCACCGGAGGCTGTGGTTCGCCCGCATCATGGCGCGGCCGATATCCGCACGATACGGGGCGAGCTCCTCCGGGATCTTCACCATGCCCACGTCGCCCACGACGTCGAAGGACATCGGCAGCAGGCCCCTCAGATCATCCGGGAGATCGACCATCTCCCTGTAGTCGCCGGCGGGGCGCTCCTGCGGGCGCAGGTCCGCGTCCGCGCACTCGAATCCGGGAACGTCCTCCAGGACGGGGATGAGGAGGGAGTCCCCCTCCGCCCCGATCCTGTAGTTCACGTCGAGGATACCCTCGTCCAGCAGGCGGGCCCTGACGGGCTCCCCCTCGCGCTTGGGCACCCTGACGCATCTCACCATGGCCATGGGATTGGCGGGACCGATTTAAATTGTGCCGTGGTCGCTCTGGAACCTCTTGGGCAGCACGAACAGCTCGCCCTCGTCGTCGAACCCGACGGACGCGTCCACGTCGTAGACCTCGCGGATCAGCTCGGGGGTGATGACCTCCTTCGGGTTTCCGATCCCCAGGATCTCCCCCTTCCTCATGATGATGCACTGGTCGCAGTACCTCGCCATGAGGGAGATGTCGTGCTCGGCGACGAGGATGGTCATGTCCTTCTTCACCATGGCGTTGAGATACTCCATGACGTCCAGCTTGTACTTCATGTCCAGGTGCGACGTGGGCTCGTCCACGAGCATCAGCCTGGGGTCCTGGACGTAGGCCTTGGCGATGAGCACGCGCTGGCGCTCCCCCGAGGACAGCGCGCCTACGGCCCTGTCCTTCAGGTGGTCCACTCCGAACTTGCGGAGCGCGTCCATCACCATCTCCTCGTCCTCCTCCGGCTCCCACCAGACGTTCTTGAGGTAGGGATACCGGCCGAGCATCACGGTCTCGAACACCGTGAGCCCGAAGCTCCCCCTGAGCTCCGCCGGCACGGTGGCGACCTTCTTCGCCACGTCCGACGGCTCGCATCCGAGGATGGACTCCCCGTCGATGAGGATGTCCCCTCCCGTGGGGTCGTGGAGGCGGTTGATGCACTTCATCATGGTCGACTTGCCGCAGCCGTTCGGCCCGATGAGGCCGACCAGCACCCCCGGCCTGAGCTTGTACGAAACGCCGCGGACGGCCCTGTAGCCGTCCTCGTATGTCTTCTCGAGGTCGCGGACCTCGAGCAGAGGAACGTCATCCATCGTAGATCCTCCCCTTCTTGATCAGCAGATAAGCGAACACCGGTATCCCGATGACGGTTGTTATGGCTCCGACCGGCAGCTCGATCCCGTAGTACCCGGTGCGCGCGAGCAGATCGGCCAGCATGAGCATGATCCCGCCGAACAGGATGGATGCGGGCAGGACCATCCTGTGGTCGCTCCCCAGGAGCATCCTGCAGAGGTGCGGGATGACCAGCCCGACGAAACCGATGATGCCGCAGAACGCGACGCAGACGGACGTGAGCACGGAGGCCAGGATCAGCATGGTCCTGTTGAACCTCCTGACGTTCAGGCCCATCTCCCTGGCCTGGTCCTCTCCTAGAAGGACGAGGTTGAACTCCTTGGCCCAGAACAGCGGCACCAGCGACAGGAACAGGGAGAGGAAGAACACCACCCCGACCTGCGCCCAGGTGACCTCCGCGAAGGACCCGTAGAGCCAAGTGAGGGCGTTGCTGAGCTTGTTGCCCGACATCGTGAGCATGATGGTCTGCAGAGCGGAGAACGCGAGCCCGACGACCACTCCCGACAGGACGTAGTTGATCGAGCTGCCCCCGGCCTTCTCGGCGATGACCATGGTGCAGCCGAACGCCACCAGCCCTCCGATCATCGCGGATATGGCGGTGAGGAAGATGGAGTGGCTGGAGAACAGGCCGAAGAACGTGAAGTCGAACGCGATGACCGCGATGGCGGCGATGCCCGCCCCGGAGGACACGCCCATTATGTACGGGTCGACCAGCGGGTTCCTTATGATCGCCTGGTAGACCGACCCGGCCACGGCCAGGCCGATCCCCACCGCGAGGGCGGCCAGCGTCCTCGGCAGGCGCGAGACGAACACGAGCGTCTCGTTCACGTCCAGCCCGACGCCGCCCTTGGCTATCGCGGAGAACAGGTACGAGTAGGCGTCGATCGGGTTCAGAACCGATGTGGAGCCTATCGAGATGCAGGCCGTGAACGACACGAATATCAGGATCAGGCCCACGATCAGCACGAACTTGAGGCGGTGCCTGTTGCGGGTGTTATGCGTGAGGGTGTCGCCGTAGAGGTAGTGCAGGAACCTGCCCTTGAGGTAGGCGAACGGCTTCTCCACCCCCTTCCCGTAGCGCAGCGCGGCCCAGATGCCCGCAAGCACCAGTACGATGACGCCGGCTATGGCGCCGATGTACACGATCACCGGGGCTCCGCCGGAGCCTCCGTCCGAGTACTCCGCGAAGGTCCCGTAGAGCGAGTAGATTCCCGCGTCGTTGCCTCCGACGATGGTGTCGCCGAGCACGAGGACGGCGCACATGTTGAAGTTCCTGACCTCGACCGCGCAGTAGGCCACCCCGTCGATGGTCCCGTCGGAGAGCGAGATGCGGTACAGCGGGTCCCCCGCCGAGTAGCTGACCAGGTAGATCCACTCGCCGTTGACGGTCACCCCGGAGGCGTGGATCTCCGCCAGCCCCGTGGTCATTGTCTCCACCGTGCCGTCCGTCGATATCCTGATGAGCGAGGTGTACGCCCCGTCGGACACGGTGACGTAGGCGCCGGTGAAGCCCTGTATTGACACGGGGGACACGTACCTGCCGAATGTTCCGAGGTCGGTGTTCAGGTAGACCCGCTCCACGGACGAGGAGGAGGGGTCGAACGTGTACACCGCGAGGCCGGAGCTCGACTGGTCCATGCCCCTGCCGTCCGTGACCGTGAAAATCAGCGAGTAGGACGAGCCGCTCTCGAGGACGGCAATCTGCCCCAGCCCTCCGTATACCCTGTCGCGGATGGTGACCTGGTAGACGACCTCGTCCACGATCACGGACCCGTCCGCCGCATCCAGGATGTACAGGTGGCCGTTCAGGGCGCTTGTGAACACGTACCCGTCCACCACCGTGGGCGCGATGAAGTACGTGGTGCAGTCCAGCATATGGGACCAGACCAGGTTGAGGTCGAGGTCGAAGCAGTACACCATCCCGTTGGAATGGGTGACGTATATCGCCCCGGCGCTGACGACCATCGAGGTGAACCCGGAGTCATACGAAGCGCCCTCGTCGAAGGTCGTGATTATGTTGGGGACCTTGGTTGCATCCGAGAAGGACGTGCCGTTTATCGACGTGACGTTCTCGTTGTCGTCGCCCGGCCCGGTCGCCCAGGGGATCTTGTAGATGTAGCCCGTCATCGTGGCCACGTAGATGTACTCGCCCACGATGAGCGGGGTCGAGGACTCGTAGTTGGCTCCGGACTCGAAATAGAACGTCCACAGGGCCTCGCCCGTGGACAGGTCGAAGCAGACCAGCGACGCCTCCCCCAGGTGCTCCCCGGAGGTCTGGATGCCGTACTTCTGGAAGACGTACCCTCCCGCGTAGAGCGCGTTGGCGTACGCGGAGCCCGTGGAGTACCACTGCGTGGAGTACTGCGAAGTGGCCGAGTAGGTGGCGTCCTGGCTCCCGGTGTTCCCGGCATCGCCGCGGACCATGGTCCAGACGTTCCTGTTGTCGGGCGTCTCCACCGGGGCGGTGCCTTCTGGATAGAAGGCGATCGCCAGGTGGGTGTAGCCGTCGGCGGAGTCCGTCGGGGAGACCTCGGTCCATGCGGAGCCCGTCCATCCGAAGACGCTCCACGACGACGTCACGCGGACCCCGGTGGTGCCCGAGGTCGTTATCGTCCCGCCCGTGGAGGCGGAGCCCGTCGTCTTCGAGGACACTCCGTCCACCGCCAGGACGCCGGACGTGTACGTCACCGACATCCCCGCGCTGGTGGCCGCGTCCCTCACTACATCGTACACGGTGGTGCCGGAGCCGGTCTGCCACTGCGTGTTCCCGTCGCCCTCGTCTATCAGGACCTCCGTCCCGGATGCCGCATCCGTCTGGAGCATCGGGACCAGTGCGATGGCGAGGATCATTATGGCGACCGCGGCCGCCGTCTTAGCGTGCATTTTGACTCAACCTCGGCTGCTGTAGCTCATGTCCTTGCTGTAGGTCAGGTAGTCGGCGTAGTCGTCGCCGACGATCTTCGGCAGCTGCGTCTCGAAGCACTCCGGATGGAGGATCATCGCCACGAGCTCCGCCGTCTGCGCGAGCCTGGGTCCGCATCTCTGGACCATCTCGGCCGCGCTCTCGCATATGACGTAGACGTTGCCGTTCTTCCAGGCATCCGTCAGCTTCCACTGCGCGGACAGGTTGTTGTAAAGGTAGTCGTACTCCTCCTGGGTGGCCGAGTACTCCGTTGTGATGATGATGATGACCTGCGGGTTGGCGTACGGAATCCTGTCCGAAGTTATGTGGACCCACCCGTACCATTCCGAGAAGACGTTCTCGCCGTCCATCGTGACGACGACGCTGTCCATGTAGGTGCCGCTCCCGGAGACCCACGGGCTGATATCCGGCTCCAGGGCGACCATGGTGTCGACGGTGCCCGTCCCGGACGAGGAGATGATCGAGGAGAGGGTCTCGAGGACGTACTGCGTGTTCTCTATGACCGATTCCGCCGCGAGGTCGTATCCGATCGCGACGCCGATCATGTAGATGTTGTCCAGAACCTGGTCCGTGTCCTCACCGGGGTATGTGACTATGACGTCTATGCCCAGCCCCCTCAGGGTGTCCGCGAGCTGCACGTGCGACGTCTGGGACCCGTCGCAGACGACCAGGTCCGCGTTGGTACCCAGGATGAGCTCGAGGCTCGGGCTGGTGTACGATCCGACCACCGCGATGGACCCGTCGGACTTGCCGGCCACGACGCTCTCCGGGTAGTCGGAGTACGAATCGACCCCGACGATTATGCTCGAGGCCTTCACCGAGCACAGGATCTCGGTGATAGTGGGGGACAGCGAGACCACCCTGTACTTCTGGACGTAGCCGTAGACGGAGTTCCCGCTGTAGTCCACGGCGACGGTGGGCTGCCTGTCCTCGCCGTCCTCGGAGTACGTCCAGGATGTGATCGTGTAGTCCGAGGGGCTCTGCGTGTACGGATACGACACCTCGGTCCATCCGGTCGATCCGGATGTTACCGCGTACAGCGTCCAGGTCCCCCCGGAGCCGACCCCGTTTATCGAGGTGACGGCGCCGGACCCGTCCAAGACGAGGTCGTAGCCGTTCTCCGAGCAGGCGAACTCCAGTATCTCCAGGACGGTCGAATATTCGGACACGTCGGCTTCGGTCCAGGTCGTGTCATACTCGCCGAAGTCTATTACCGTCCCGTTGGCCTGGACCGCCGACGAGGACTGGGCGGTCACGCCTGCCAGTATTGCAAGGACCACTCCCGCGACGACCAGAACCGCGCTGATCGTCACGCGGGCCCTCTCATCCATGAAAACTCCCCTCTGTGTAAGGGAGGGGCGGATGCCCCTCCGGTTTGGATCAGGCCGCGAAGGGGCCTGTCGTGGCGATGGTCGTGGCGGCGGTAGACGTAGACGGGTTGAGCTCGTACGTGATGTTGTAGCTCTCGTCGTACGAGTACTCCGTGTACGAGAGATAGAAGATGTTGGATGCAGCATCTTCAAGGACCGGTCCCGCGTAGAAGTAGCCGTCGTAGTAGTTCGTCAGGTTGTCGGACGTGTAGAGGTACACGGAGATTCCCATGTTGCCCTCGGCGGGGAACGCCTCTATGACGACCTGGCCCCAGTTGCCGATGGTGACGTTGAGGTCCGTGTTCTTCGTGGCGTCGATTATGGCCTCGGCGGCGTTGCTGCCGGTTCCAGTGTACCAGCCGTTGTAGTCTCCCATCCCATCGAGGTAGAAGTAGTAGGTCGTGCCGTAGGACATGGCCTTGTAACCGGAACCGCTGGCGAACGGCCCAGTCGTCCCGAGATCGGCGGTTGTCGTCGACGGGTTGAGCACGTATGTGACGTTGTAGTTCGCATCCATCGTGTACTCGGAGTACGAGATGTAGACGATGTTGGAGGTCACGGCCTCGAGGATCGGGCCGGCGTAGAAGTAGCCGTCGTAGTAGCTGGAGACATCGGTGGATGTGTACAGGAACACGGAGAAGCCCATGTTGCCCTCGGCGGGGAACTTGTCGGTGGCGATTCCGCCCCAGCTGTTGATCGTGAAGCCTATGTCTGTGCTGTTCGTGGCGTTGATGAGCGCCTGAGCGGCATCAACACCGGTTCCGCTGTACCACCCGTTGTAGTCTCCCATCCCGTCGAGATAGTAGTAGTACGTGGTACTCTCGTCGCCGCTGTTCTTGTCCTTGTCGTTCATCAGGCAGTACGCCGCGACCGCGGCGATGACGATGACGACGACAACCGCTACAGCGGCGATCTTCTTCTGTTTCGAATCCATTCGAACCACCCGGGCTGTGCCCGTTGGAGAATGTATCCAACTACATCGTATTTAATGGTTGGATGTATCTTCCTACCCCCTATGGGTATATGCCACGTGTGGTCTGGCTTACTAGAAATGTAAACTGCGATGTGGATAGAAATTCCCGTCTGAACTGAGCAGCCAGCATTCGGGAGAACGCCCTCCGGGACAGTTCCCGGAGGGTCGGGAGGTTCACTCCTCCTCGATGATCTCCTCGGGGGCGCCGGCGAATCTCACCAGCGCGAAGGCCTCCATGAAATGGAGGTTTCCGGGCAGGACAAGGGTGTGGAGGGGCTCGCCCAGGTCCATCTTGAGGAGGTCCTGCGGGTACCCAGCGAACACCTTCTCGTCGGGGGACCCGACGCGGGACGCCACGCAAAGGAGGGTCCTGTCGTCGATGAGGCCCTCGCCCCACTCCCTCTCCCCGGCCATGAGCCACTCGATGGCCTGGTGCGCGGTCATGTACCTGAGCTCGTCCGCGCGGATGTCCAGGAGGATCATCGTGTGCAGGCCGCGCCTCTTGTTCTCCATGATGTGGTCGTAGGGGGACTTGGGGTGGTAGTTGTCCTCCATGAACGGGAGCGTCACGGTCCTTCCGAACTTGTAGTGCTGCAGGCCCAGCGACGTGGGGCAGGCCGAGAAGATCGAGATGCCGTGGAAGACCCTCACGGGGATGCCCTCCTCCGCGGCCTGGATCCTCAGGTCCACGTGCGTGGTGGCGGACATTGTGTCCCCGGCGGTGATGAAGCCGACCCTCATGGTCCTGGCGTCGCCGATGATGTCGTCGCACTCCTCGACCTGGGCGCGGTACAGGATGTGGATCTTCTTCCCGATCGCCTTCTCCAGGTCCTCCGGCCTGGTGCCTATGAGGACGGAGGTGTAGAACTCGGCGTAGATCTTGTCGCACTCCCTGAGTGCCTCCATCGCCTTGACTGTCATGCCGTCTGTGCCGCTCAGACCCAGACCGACGAAAACGAGCTCGGATGTCATCCGCCTTCAATCGGCGGTGCCGTATAAAAGGATGGGGAGGCCGCGGGGGCCTCCCCTGAAGGGTTTTATCACTCCTTGACCAGGGTGCACAGGGCGTCGACGGCCCAGCAGCCCTTGCCCTTGAGTCCGACGATGACCGGGTTGATCTCCAGCTCGTGGATCTCGGGGTTCTCCAGGGCGATGAGGACCATCCTCTTGATGACGTCCTTCATCGCTTCGATATCAGCCTCGGGGAGTCCCCTGGCTCCGGACATCAGCTTGTAGGCCTTGGTGGACTTGATCATCTCGTCCAGCTGCTGCTCGGTCATGGGCACGTGGGCCTGGGAGATCTCCCTGAGGATCTCGACGTAGATTCCGCCGAGACCGAAGGAGATGACGGGTCCGAACTGCGGGTCCCTGATCATGGACAGGATGACCTCCTGTCCGGAGACCATCTGCTGGATGGACACTCCGTCGATCCTCGCCTTGGGGGCGGCCTTGGTGCAGGAGTCCATGATCTTGTTGTAGGCCGCGACGGCCTCGGCGGAGTCCTTCACTCCGACGACGACACCGCCGACGTCGGTCTTGTGCTGGATGTCCGGGGACACGATCTTCATGACCACGGGGTAGCCGATCCTGTCGCAGGCGGACGCGGCATCCTCGGCGCACCTGACGAGGGCCTCGCCGGGGGTGGGGATGCCGTAGGCGGAGAAGATCTCCTTGCCCTCGGCCTCGGTCAGAGAGCCGCGGCCCTCGGACTTGGCCTTGCCGATGACCTTCTCGGCGACGGCCCTTCCGGAGATGGCGGGGACCTTGAGCGGGTCCTGGTGCTCGTCCTTCCTGATGGTGTAGCGCCTGAGGATGGACAGCGCGCGGACGGCCCTGTCGGGGGTAGGGTAGGTGGGGATCTTGCCGGCCTTGAGGATGTCGTTGGCCCTGTCGCACTTGTATCCGCCGGCGAAGCACACGGTGGTGGGCACGGGGATGTCGTCCCTCATCTCGACGATGATCCTGGCGACCGACTCGAGGTCGGCGGTGTCCAGCGGGGATCCCATGATGACGAGTCCTCCCACGTTGGGGTCCCTCGTCACGATGTCGATGACCTCCTTGAAGTACTCGGCCTTGGCGTCGCCGCGGACGTCGATGGGGTTGGTGAGGCCGGCCACGGTGGGGACGCGCCTCTTGATCTCGGCGATGGTCTCGTCGGAGAACTTGACGGCGTTGATGTGCGGGGCGTCGAAGGCGGCGTCCGCGGACATGACCCCGAGTCCGCCGGCGTTGGTGATGATCGCGATGCCGTCCTTCTTCATCGGGCTGCAGGTGCTGAACACGGCGAGCGCGTCGAACATCTCGTCGAGGTCCATGGCCCTGTGGATGTTCAGCTTGTTGAAGATGACGTTGTTGACCGCGTCGGATCCCGCCAGGGACCCGGTGTGGGAGGACGCGGCGGCGGAGCCGGCCTGAGTCCTTCCGGACTTGAAGACCACGATGGGCTTCTTGACGGGCATCTCCTCGACGGCCTTCACGAACTTCTCTCCGTCCGTGATGCCCTCGCAGTACATGCCGATGACCTTGGTGCCGGGGTCGTTGGAGACGCCCGCCAGGAGGTCGGCCTCGTCGATGTCGGCCTTGTTCCCGAAGGTCACGAAGTTGTCTATGCCCATCTTGTTCGCGATGGCCCAGTCGATGATGGAGGACCCGACGGCCCCGGACTGGGAGAAGATCGTGATGTTGCCGCTCTCGGGGAGCAGGTGCGCGAACGTCGCGTTGACGCCCTTGCCGGGGCTCATGAGCCCGAAGCAGTTGGGTCCGAGGAACTTGACGCCGGACTCCTTGGCGACCTTGACGAGCTCCTTCTCCAGCTCGGCCCCCTCGGGGGAGTCCTCCTTGAAGCCGGCGGTGAGGATGGTAGCGTACTTAACTCCGGCCTGGCCCAGCTTGGCGACCTCGCCCGCGACGAGGTTCGCCTTGACGGCCATGACCGCGAGGTCCACGGGCTCGCCCACGTCGGTGATCGAGGGGTAGGCCTTGAGTCCCATGATCTCCCCGCCCTTGGGGTTGATCGGGTACAGCTTGCCCTTGAAGCCGGCGTTTATCATGTTCTTGGTGAGCATTCCCCCGAGCTTCGTCTCATCGTTGGATGCGCCGATGATGGCAACGGAGGAGGGACTGAGTAGTTCCTTCATGAGGCGCGTATTCTCCACCCTGTCATAAAAAGGTTTGTTCAGATTTCGTAGAATGAAGGCAATATTCGAAGGGAATTCTACGGTATTCGCAAAACAACGTTACGATTATCACGGAATCAGTAGAATTACGTCAATCGTACGATTATTCTTCGTACACGGAACCCGGGGGGCGTTTTAGGACGTCGAATGACGAATGGGAGCCGCCCCTATAGGTGATATTATAGGAATAAGAAGGGAAGGAGGGCCCCCGGAGGGGTCCGGTTTGCTTTCAGATGGAGTCCGCCCAGGCGGAGACCTCGCCCGCGGAGGCGGACGTGAACCTCTTGCCCTTGCCCCACTTCGCGCCGGGGCAGGCCTTGGCGAGGTTGGAGTCGATGCTCCCCATGCCGCTGCCCCCGGACGTGGCGAAGGCGCCCATGGCCTTGCCGGTGAAGTCGTGGGACTCCAGGAACCCGTAGACGATGTTGGGCGCGTCGTACCACCAGATGGGGAACCCGACGTACACGGTGTCGTACCCGGAGACGTCGATGTCGCCGACGGTCCCGGGGCGGATCGAGCGGTCGTCCTTCTCCTTGGTGGTCCTGCTCTTCGGGTCGGTCCAGTCCAGGTCCGCGCCGGTGTACGGCACCTCGGGTTTGATCTCGAACAGGTCGGCGCCTGTCTCTCTGGCTATGGCCTCGGCGACCCTCCTGGTCACTCCGGAGCACGAGAAGTATGCTACGAGCTTCTTGGACATGTCATTCACCTCCCGGCGGTGCCGGGCTCGTGCGGGTGATGTGTAAGTGACGTTTTATAACTTATCATCGGCGACAGGAACATCGAGTATCGAACTTCGAGATGTCCCTATGCCATCCGATGGCTGTACAACAATTGAAATAGGACTACGTCCATGGAAGGATGCGGCGTGCAGGAGGGGGGAGACCTCCTCTGCATGCCCGTTATGCGCGAAAATCGCCGGAATCCCAGTTCGGGACCCGCGCCGGGCTCCCCCTAGGGCCCCGGGGGCGCGTCCTAACAACTTCATTCCTTCCATTCCTCGTCCCTTCCGTTCTTCTTTTTATACGACGGACCCCGTCGCCTCCCTGCCGGACCGGCGGAGGGGCGCGATCCCGTGAACGCCATGTGCACGGTGCGGCGCACAGAGCCCCATCCCATTTTTGGGAACTTGCGGGAGCGAGCGGCGCGTCGCCGCGGCGATGACCGGGAGACAACGTGGGGCCCGACACACACCCCCTGCGCAAGTCAGCGCCCCGAGGCCGGCGTCACCGCCGGACGATGACCGGGCGTGTTAGCGCCAGGGGGACACCTCCTCCCTCGGAAGTGCAGCTTCCTCCTGCAGAGCTCCATCTCCTGCTCGTCCCTGTCCGGGAACAGGGACAGCAGCTCCTCGTACTGCGTGTCGCGGTCGCCGCGGGCGGGGTCGAACCCCATGGAGACGTGGGCGGTCTGCGTGTAGAGGCAGAAGTCCAGCAGGCTGTCCGGGATGCCCTCCGAGTCCAGCAGGCCGGAGATCCCGACCACCTTCATCAGCACGCTCGCGTGCCCCACGGCCTTCCCCTTGCCAGGCGTCACCCACCCGATGAGGAGGCCGGGGTCGTCCTCCAGGAGGCCGGCCTCCACCAGCCTGCGGCGGCTGTCGTCCAGGTTCTTGTACGTCCCCTCGACGGTCCCCAGGAACCCCGGGAACCTCCTGGCGTAGACGGGCTGCTTGTCCCCGAGGAACTCGTCCGATGTCAGCCAGTCGATGACCTGGCGGGGGTATCCGCCCTCGTTCCCGCGGATCTTGTCGAAGATCGTCTCGGCGATGGCGCACATGATGTCGTTCGGGGCCCCGTTGATGTAGTCCGAGACCTCGAACTCCGCCCATTTGTACGTCCTCGACCAGCGGATCTTGAAGTCGCGGAAGGCCGCGAACCTGGCGGTGACCGTCTTGTAGCCGTGGGCCGAGCCGGCCGCCGCGAAGCACTCTGTCAGCTCCTTGTTGTCCAATTGCGTTTTCTCCTGCGGAATGTCCGCAGACGCACTTGATTCGCAGCGTGTCTTTAAGGGAGCACGTGTGCGTTAGCGCTACATCCGCCCGGAAGGGCCTCCCCCCACTGCTTTTATCCGTGCTCGGGGATGCGGAGCCATGGAAGAGAATCCCGAGCAGAGGGCGATCGTGGACAAGATGCTTGAGACCATCCGCAGGGAGTACGGGTTCGTCCCCGTGGTCAACCAGGTGCTCAGCGAGCGCCCCGACGTGTTCGTGCCCATGGCCAACCTGGGCAAGGCGGTGCTGGAGGCCGACGGCGAGATCGACAGGAAGCACCGCTACCTGTGCGCCATATCCGCCGCGTCCGCGCTTGGCGGCGAGTTCTGCCTCGACGTGCAGACCAAGCACGCCATGGCGGCCGGTGCCACCAAGGACGAGATCTTCGAGGCCATGATGATCGGCGCCTACATGGCCATGACCCGCTCCGAGTCCTACGCGTTCAGGAAGCTGGCCAGCAACTTCGGCATCGAGCTCGAGTGAACCTAACGCCGTTAAAGATGATTTAAATACGAGGGCATACAATCAGGTGGCGATAAGCATGGTTTCCATAACCCCCGATGCGGAGAAGTTCATCAACGACCTGCTCGAGAAGAACCAGAAGGTCGGCTACGGCATCAAGATCTACCTGTCCGGGTTCGCCTGCTCGGGTCCCCAGTTCGGCATGTCCTTCCAGGAGAAGGCCGCCGACGGCGAGAACGTCGACAAGTCCGCCAGCGGATTCGACATGTTCTACGACGAGGAGACCAAGAAGGAGCTGGAGGAGTGCGTCATCGAGTTCATCGACGACCCCAACTTCGGAACCGGCCTGACCATCAGGAACCCCAACTTCAACGGCTGCGCCTCCTGCGGCGGCGGATGCCACTAAACGTTCAACCGCGGCAGGCTCGCCCCGCCGCCCAATTCCCTTAATTCTCCCATTCTTCCGATTCCGGCATGCCATCCCGTGGGGGATCCTGCCGTTATCCCCTCCGTTCTCCATCGATCCTCCGTCGTTCTCCCACCCTTCCGGGCATTCCCCTGTTTTCCCATCGGAAAAACTACATATATCATATCTGAATAGTAGGAAATAGAAAGCCGGGAGGAGCCGGCGCAGGAATGGTTCAAATGGCGAAGTACAGCAACATATCGACCGCAGTCATCCACGGCGGCGTCTCCGTGGACGAGAGGACCGGGGCCGTCAGCGTCCCCATCTACCAGACGTCCACGTTCAGGCAGGACGCGCTTGGCGTCAACCGCGGCTACGAGTACTCCAGGACCGGCAACCCCACCAGGGAGGCCGTGGAGAAGCTCGTGGCCGAGCTGGAGGGCGGGCGCAGCGGGTTCGCCTTCGGATCGGGGATGGCCGCGATCACCGCGGTGCTCTCGCTGTTCCGCTCCGGGGACCGCATCCTGATCTCCGAGAACGTCTACGGCGGTACCTTCCGCGTTCTGGACAAGGTGTTCAAGAACTTCGGGATAAGCTACTCGATCGTGGACACCACCTCCCGCGAGGCCTTCGACGCGGCGTTCTCCGACGACGTGAAGGCCGTCCTGCTGGAGAGCCCCGCCAACCCCCTGCTGACCGTCACGGACATCCGCATGGTGTCCGAGGTGGCGCACTCGCACGGCGCGCTCTCCATCGTGGACAACACGTTCATGACGCCGTACCTCCAGAAGCCCCTGGCTCTTGGCGCGGACATCGTCATCCACAGCGCGACCAAGTACCTCGGAGGGCACAGCGACCTGGTCGCCGGGCTCGTGGTCGTGAACGACCCGGAGCTGGCGGAGAGGATCGGCTTCATACAGAACGCCACCGGCGGGGTGCTGGGGCCCTTCGACTCCTTCCTCCTGATCAGGGGGATAAAGACGCTCGCCGTCCGCATGGACCGCCACGTGGAGAACGCGGAGGCCCTCGTCAGGTACCTGAACTCCCACGAGGCCGTCAGCAGAGTGCACTACCCCGGCCTGGAGACCGACCCCGGGTTCCAGGTCAACGCCAGGCAGGCCGTCAACGGAGGCGCGATGATATCCTTCGAGCTCAAGGACGGCTACGACGTCCCGACGTTCTTCTCGTCGCTGAAGCTCATCTTCCTCGCCGAGAGCCTCGGCGGGGTGGAGTCCCTCGCGTGCCATCCCGCCAGCATGACGCACGCCTCCATACCCAGGGACGTGCGCCTGAAGGTGGGGATCACCGACGGGCTAATCAGGCTCTCCCCCGGCATCGAGTCGAAGGACGACCTGATCGCGGACCTGGAGCAGGCCATCGAGGCGG
Organism: Thermoplasmata archaeon; assembly: GCA_030539515.1. Classification (GTDB taxonomy): domain Archaea; phylum Thermoplasmatota; class Thermoplasmata; order Methanomassiliicoccales; family Methanomethylophilaceae; genus Methanoprimaticola. The sequence goes on along the minus strand of JAUNXZ010000022.1, from coordinate 5,816 downwards.
CGAGGAGATGACCCTCTACCAGTCGATGCGCGAGCTCGTGGGGGAGACCCCGCTGGTCCGCCTGGGGAACATGGACGTCCCCGAAGGGGTCAACATCTACGCGAAGCTGGAGCTCTGGAACCCCTCCGGCAGCGTCAAGGACCGCACCGCCACCTACATGGTGCGGGACGCGGAGGAGAGGGGCATCCTGAAGGAGGGGAGCACCATCGTCGAGGGCACCGCCGGCAACACCGGCCTCGGCCTGGCGTTCGCCGCCATCGAGCACGGGTACCGCGTGGTGTTCGTCGTGCCCACGAAGTTCTCCGACGAGAAGCAGACGCTGATGCGCGCCCTCGGGGCGGAGATAGTCAACACGCCCCATGAGACCGGGATGCTCGGCGCCGTCGCCAAGGCGGAGGAGCTGCTGAGGGAGATACCCGGCGCGGTCTCCCTGCACCAGTTCTCCAACGCCAGCAACCCCCTGGCCCACTACGAGACCACCGGACCGGAGATCTACCGCGATCTCGACGGAAAGATAGACTACGCCGTCATGGGCGCCGGCAGCGGGGGCACGTACTCCGGGATCGTGAGGTACCTGAAGGAGAGGGACCCCTCCATCAAGGGCGTCCTCGCGGACCCCGTCGGCTCCACAATGGGCGGGGGCGAGAAGGGCGAGTACAAGGTCGAGGGCATCGGGAACGACTTCATCGCCGACACCATGGACATGTCCCTGGTGGACAGGGTGATCAAGGTGAACGACGAGGAGTCCTTCGCCATGAGCAGGAAGCTCGCCAGCAGGGAGGGCATCTTCGCCGGCGAGTCCTCGGGAGCGGCGCTGTCCGCGGCGATGAGGCTCGCCGAGGAGATCGGCTCCGGCAACATCGTGACGGTCTTCCCGGACAGGGGCGACCGCTACTTCAGCAAGCACCTGTACGCATGAAAACACGGGCCGGAAGGCCCCTTCTCAATTCTTCCCGGCCTGCCCGCACACGGGGCAGTCCGGGTCCTTCTCGAAACGGACAGGCGTGAACCTCCACCCGCCCATGTCGATGTAGAGGAACGGCGAATCCGCGGAGGAGCCGATCCCCGAGACGATCTTCAGGACCTCGGCGGCCTCCATGGAGCCGACCATCGCGACGATGGCTCCGACGGACGCGGGCGGCCTGTCGGATTCGGGCACATCGCCCATCATGCAGCGGAGGCACGGGGTCCTGCCTGGGACGCACACGGCGATCTCGCCGGTGTACCCGTTGATGCCGCCGTGGACCAGGGGCTTCCCCGTGGCGACGGAGTAGCGGTTGAGGTCCATCCTCGAACGAATCGAATCGAGGCAGTCGACGAGGACGTCGCAGCCGTCGTAAAAGTGTGACGTTGAATCATCGAAGCGGCAGACGTGGACATCGACCTCCGCGCCGGGGCTCTGGAGGCGGATCCAGTCCGCAAGGATCTCCGCCTTGGGGCGGGCCCCCGGGCCCACACGGCCGGCGTACACGTACTGCCTGTTGAGGTTGGTCTCCTCCGGAAAGTCCGGGTCGGAGATCACGAAACGTCTGACGCCGGCGACCGCCAGGGCTGTGGAGACCGATGTCCCCAGCCCGCCGCACCCCACGATGCCCACCCGGGCATCGGAGATGCGCCTCTGGCCGTCCTCCCCGAAGACGGGGAGCTGGCGGTCCAGCCGGCCCATGTCAGGCCCCCTCCGGGGTCAGGCGCCCGCCGTCCATGCGGCAGATCCTGTCGCCGTAACCCGTGGAGTCCGACTCGTGGGTCACCAGGAGCACCGCGGCCCCCTCGTCCCTTATCGAGCGCATGATCCCCATGACTGTGCGGGCGTTCTCCGAGTCCAGGTCGGAGGTGGGCTCGTCGGCCACCACCAGCTTCGGCCCGTTTATCAGGGCCCTGGCGATGGACACGCGCCTCTGCTCCCCTCCGGACAGCTGGCGCGGGAGGGAGCCGGCGAGCTCCGACACGCCCATGCGGTCCAGGAGCTCCAGCGCCCTCTCCTCGGACGCGGACCCCCCGCCGATGGTGCCCGGGAGGAGCACGTTCTCCAGGACGGTGAGGCTCTGGATGAGCCCGTGGCCCTGGGGCACGTACCCCACGTGCGCGTTCCTGAGGCGGGAGCACTCCCTGTCCCCCAGGCCCGACAGGTCCCGGGAGCAGATCGACACCCTCCCGGACGTCGGCCTCAGCACCCCGGCGGCTATGTTCAGCAGGGTGCTCTTGCCGCTGCCGGACCTTCCGACCACGGTCACGAACTCCCCCTCGTCTATCTCGAGGCTCACGTGGTCCACCGCGTTGAACGGGCGGACGTCGCGGGAGTACTCCATCGTCACATCGTCCAATTCCAGCACTGCCATGTCACTCGCCCTCCCTGAAAGCCGTGTACGCGTCCTTCCTCGCGATCCTCGCGGCCGATATCGCCGCGGATGCCGTACCGACGACCACCGATATCACGAAAGCGGTCGCGGCCAGCCGGATGATGTCCGACGTCGACGACAGCGCGAACGGCGTGCCCAGGGCGTCGCCTATGACGCCGCTCAGCGGGACCATGACGACCAGCCCGAGAACCACTCCGGCCAGCGCCCCGACGATCCCGACCGCTAGGGCCTGGAGGAGCACGACGCCGGACACCGCACCGCGGGACGCGCCTATCATCCTGAGCACGGCGTACTCCTTCCTGCTCTCGTAGACCGTGAGCGAGAAGAGCACCGCCAGCACCACCGCGGACATGAACACTATCGTCACCTGGAAGAGCCCCACGTAGCCGATGAGCGATCCCATGGACGTAGTGATGTCCGAGAGCACCTCGCTGGCGAGGACGGTGTCCACGCCGAGGAAGGAGATCAGCGTCGCCACCGGCTCCGCGCTCCTGCCCTCCTCCACCTTCACCAGGATCGTGGAGACCTGCGTCTCCGGGTCCAGGTCCAGGTCGTAGCCGAGGGACTGGGCGTAGGATATCGCGAGGGCCAGCGTCTCCATGTCCATGTAGACGCTGTTGTCCGCACCGGTGCCGGACTCGCTGAGCTTGGCGCTCACGCGGAACGTGTGGCCGAACAGCGTGATCTCCCCGTCGGTCGGGTAGATGTTGTAGCCGACGACGATGCCGTTCTCGTAGTCGCCGTAGTAGCTCTCGATCCACGGCGTCACCGTGAAGTCCGTGTCCGGGTCGTATCCGATTATCTGGACCGAGTACTCGCAGCAGTCCGAGTCCGTGATGGACGTGAGGTAGAACTGCGCGGAGACCTGCTCCACGCCGGTCACCGCCGCCACCCTGTCCACGAGGGACGAGTCCATGTAGAACGACGAGGGCGTCCCCGAGATCAGGACGTCCTCGGCCTCGTCGGCGTAGCCGTCGGGCACGACCATTATGTCCGCGCCCAGGCGCTCCTCCACCGACTGCGCCCCGCTCTGTAGGCAGGAGGTGAGCATGTAGCCCACCACCAGCGAGAGCGCCAGGACGGCCACCACGGCGGCCAGCCCGGCCGTGCGGCCGGGCCTGCCCGCCAGGTCCCTCAGGGCCACCTTCGCGATCATGCGTCGACCGTCCTGCTGGACTGCAGCACGATGCCCGCCAGCGAGGCGAGCACCGCCAGTATGCCGACTACAGTCAGCCCGGGGAGCGCCTCCCTGTTGCACACCATCGAGGTGTTGGGGCACACGCCCACGAGGACGAGCACGATCAGCAGCGACAGCACGGACACCAGCAGGGCCCCCAGGAAGAGCCCCCTCTGCTGGTCCCTGCTCTTGGTGAATAGCGAGAACACCCCCAGGAGGGCCAGCACCGCGCCGACGCCGATCTCGGCCTGCCCTGTGTAGTGGCAGGCGTTGGTCATGGACGTGCACACGTGGAAAAGCGTGTGCGGTCCGGCCGCTATCAGTATCCCCAGGACGACCAGCGCGGCCGCAATCGCCTTCGTCTTGAATTTCCTATCTTTCATATAGGAAAGGGTCACGAATATCGTGTATATAATATCGCGTGCAAGAAATATTCCGATAAGAATGAAAAGGGGTTTCCCGGGGCGGTTCCCCGCCTCAGAGGTCCCTGAACGGGACCAGGTCGCAGCACCCGCACTCGAGGCACATGGTGCCGCTCGTCCTCGACGTCAGGCCGTGGGCCTGCATGATCTCCTTCTGCATCCTGGCGACGGCCATCGCCCTCTCCGGGGTGACCGGGACGGGCTCGCCTATCGCCGCGGTGAGGCTCTCGCGGTTGATCCTGTTGACCCTCAGGGCCCTGAGCCCCGGGATCGCGCCGATGGAGCACAGCGTCTCCATGGCATCGCGGAGGTCCCCGTCGGTCTCGCCCAGGCCGTAGATGATGTTTGACACCACGCGACCCTTCCCGAACACGCGGACGGCCTCCTCCAGAAACGCGAGGATCCCGTCGTAGTCCAGGTCCGGGCACACCTTCGCGAAGATGTCCCTCCTGGGCGTCTCCAGGTTCAGCTTGATCTCGTCGGCCCCGGCGTCCTTGAGCATCCTGATGTGCTCGTTCGAGCCCACGTAGGGCTCCACGCCTATGGGCATGTCCGGGTACTTCGCGCGGACGTGGGCGATCGCGTCGACCAGGCGGCCGATTGTCTCGTCGATCGAGCCGACGACGCCGCTGGTGAAGGACACGGCCTTCACGTCCTGGAGCGCGATGGACTCGTCCAGCATCTGCATGATCTTCTCGGTGGACAGGTGCTTGTCCTCGCTCATGTCGAGGAGCGGAGACGAGCAGTATGCGCAGTGGTACATGCACCTCGGGTCCAGGTTGAAGAACGCCTGCTCCGGGCAGTGGCGGACCACCGGCTGGATGGTGACCTCGTTGAGGAAGGGCTCCCCTCCGCGGGTCAGCGACAGCTTCCCGTCGTCGGCCACGTGGAGCTCGAACTCCCCGGAGTCGTAGGACACGGACTTCTTCACCCTGTACCCGCCGAAGGCGAACGCCACGGAGCCGAACCCGGCGCCGGGGCCCGCCGTCGAGTGGGAGATCCTGACGGGCACCTCGTAGCCCTCGGGCAGGCGGATGCCCCCTCCGAGGGAGAGAATGGCCTTCTTCTCGAGCAGGTCGGACACGGCGATCGCCTCGGTGGACCTGCCTGATCGAGCGGACGCAGTTGTCGACGAGCTCGTCGAAGCCCATCCTCTGCTGGAACTCGATGACCTTGTCGGGCTTCGCCTCGGTGACCGGCCTTATGGGCACGGCGGCGCAGCCGGACGTCTTGATGATCGACAGGTCGAACGTGCCGATGCGCTGGGCGATGTCTATTATCTCGAGCTTGTCCAGGCCGATGAGCGGCCTGACCACCGGGAACCCGAGGTCCTGCTGCTCCGCGCGGATGTTCATGAGGGTCTGCGACGCCACCTGGCCCAGCGAGTCGCCCATGATGATGCCGGACGCACCGTTCTCCTTGGCGAAGCGCTTGGCCACGTTGTGCATGGTCCTCTTGCAGAGCACGCACTGGTAGTTGGAGTCGGCGTGCTTCGCGATGGCGTCCTGGTTGGTCCCGTGGTCGGCGACGTACACGGGGAACCTCTTCCCGGTGTAGCGCTCGAGCTGCTCCGCGATCAGCGTGACCTTCTCCAGGTCCTTGGGGTCGCCGTAGCTGCCGTTGCTCATGTGGAGCAGCATCACGTCCGCCCCGGCCTCCGACATGAGGTAGGACGCCACGGGCGAGTCGATGCCCCCGGAAATCAGTGAAACCAGCTTCATCTTGACACTTCCCATGCCCCTCGCCTGCGCGAGAGGGCGTCGATGCCGGACAGGCGGTCGAGCGCCGCCTCCAGCGTGGAATCGTTCTTCGCATAGTGAAGACGGATAAGATTGTTCACATCGCCCTTGAAGAAGC
>JAUNXZ010000131.1 GCA_030539515.1 Thermoplasmata archaeon | reverse complement strand
ACTCCACGGACATCGCCGGGACGCTGATCAACCACTCGGAGCACAGGATCCCCGCGGACGACATCGCGAAGTCTGTGGAGATGTGCAGGGAGCTCAGGCTCACCACCTGCATCTGCGCCGAGGATTCGGCCGAGGCCGCCTCCATGGCGGCGTTCGGCCCGGACGCCATCGCCGTGGAGCCCCCCGGGCTCATCGGCGGGAACGTCTCCGTCACGACGGCGGACCCCGCCATCGTCTCCGATACCGTGGCAGCCGTGAAAGCGGTGGACCCGAAGATCGACGTCTACTGCGGAGCCGGCGTCAAGAACGGCGACGACGTGAAGACCGCGCTGGAGCTGGGGGCGCACGGCGTCCTCCTCGCCTCCGGAGTGGTCAAGGCGAAGGATCCGGAGGAAGTCCTCCGCGACCTCGTCTCCAAGATCTGATTGTCAAACCATGGGGCGCGAGCCCCCTTCTTCCTCGCTTCTTCCGCATCCCTCCCATCCTCTGCAGACCTGCTGTATTGTATTTTTACATGTCGCAAAAAATACCCTTTTCGGAGGTGTCGTAAAACGACGTTTTATCCCTGATTTCATAAATCGATAGCTGTTTTAGGTCGTTTTTATATAAAGAATCGCGAAATATAGCCATTTTGTAAAACGGAAAATTTCCCCAAATCTACACTACCGTAAAACGCAAAACATCAGCTTTATCATATCGTAATGCATTCTACACGCATGGCCCTGTTCACGAGGAAGATCTATGACGAGATGCTCTCATGGAAGAACCGCTACCAGGGCAAATGCGCCCTGCTCGTCAAGGGAGCGCGCCGCGTGGGCAAGACGACGATAGTCCGCCGCTTCGCCAAGGAGCAGTACGATTCGTTCATATTCGTGGACTTCTCGAAGTCGGCGAGCCGCGAGAGGAAGGCGATAAGCGAGTTCGACGGGGACATGGACATGTTCTTCCTGCAACTCCAGAGGATACACAACACGCCCCTCCGCGAGCGCAGGAGCGTCATCGTGTTCGACGAGGTCCAGCTCTTCCCCCTCGCCAGGCAGATGATCAAGCATCTGGTGGCCGACGGCAGGTACGACTACATCGAGACGGGGTCCCTGCTCTCGATCAGGCAGAACGTCCAGGACATCCTGATACCCTCCGAGGAGGTGTCCATAACCATGCACCCGATGGACTTCGAGGAGTTCCTCTGGACGGAGGGGGACGAGCTGACTGTCCCCCTCGCGAGGAAGTCGTTCGAGAGCAGGAAGCCGCTCGGAAGGGAGTTCCACGAGTCAACCATGCGCAAGTACTACGAGTACATGCTCGTCGGCGGCATGCCCCAGGCGGTGGACACCTTCAGGAACACCGGCTCGTACAACTCGGCGGAGGAGATCAAGCTCTCGATCCTGGAGGTGTACCTCGGCGACACCGCGAAGATCGTCGGGAAGAACGGGATCAGCGCCACATCCATCCTCAGGAACGTCCCCGCCATGCTGTCGAAGGGCGGCGGTTCGTTCAAACCGGGCGCTGTGGAGAAGGGATCCACCACGGAGGACCACCTGGATGCGGTCGTATGGCTCTCGGAATCCATGATGGTTAACGTGTGCTACAGGTGCACGGATCCGGGTCCGACCCCCGATCTGTTCGTCGATCCGAGCAGCTTCAAGGTGTATATGGTGGACACCGGCCTGCTCTTCACCGCCGCGACACGCTCCGACAAGGGCGATGTGGGAGAGATCATCGAATCCCTTGTCGCCGAGAAGGACTCCATCAACGCGGGCATGCTGTTCGAGAACGCGGTCTCCCAGGAGCTGACCGCCACGGGACACAGCCTGATGTACTCGCGCTTCAGGACCGAGGAGACCACCAAGTCCTACGAGGTGGACTTCCTCCTGTTCGAGGACGGCAAGGTCATCCCGCTGGAGGTCAAATCCGGAGAATCCGGGAGGCACAAGTCCCTGAACGTTTTCATGGAGAAATACCGCAAGCGCATCTCCGGCGCGTATGTGGTCCACAGGAAGGACCTCCGCGTCGACGGGGACATCACATACATCCCCCTGTACATGGCCATGTTCCTCCGACGGGGCTAACGGCACTTCACTCCCGCGCGGTATTTCGTCAATCCTAAATACTCCTGGAGGGAATGAGTCGGTTCACGCTCCGGGAACGGTTCCCGGGCATACGGAGAGATACAGATGTCACTGATAAACAAGGAGATCGCAGACTTCACAGTGCAGGCCTACCGCGACGGCAAGTTCGAGGAGGTGTCCAAGAAGGACGTCCTCGGCAAATGGTCCGTCTTCTTCTTCTACCCCGCGGACTTCACCTTCGTCTGCCCCACCGAGCTCGAGGACCTGGCCAACAAGTACCCCGAGTTCCAGAAGATCGGATGCGAGATCTACTCCGTCTCCACGGACACCCACTTCGTCCACAAGGCGTGGCACGACGCCTCCGACCGCATCAAGAAGATCAGCTACACCATGCTCGCCGACCCCACCCACGCCCTGTCCGTGGACTTCGAGGTGCTCATCGCGGAGTCCGGACTGGCCGAGAGGGGGACGTTCGTCGTCAACCCCGAGGGGAGGATCGTGGCGTACGAGGTGAACGCCGGCAACGTCGGACGCAACGCGGACGAGCTCCTGAGGAAGGTCCAGGCCCTCCAGTTCGTGGCCGCCCACGGCGACGAGGTCTGCCCCGCCAAGTGGCAGCCCGGCGCGGAGACCCTCAAGCCCAGCCTCGACCTGGTGGGTCAGCTTTGAGCGCCGACGTCTACGACGCCGTCGTCATCGGCGGGGGGCCTGCCGGCCTCACCGCCGCCCTCTACCTCGCCAGGGCCCGCTTCAGGGTCCTGGTCCTGGAGAAGGAGAAGCTCGGCGGCCAGATCACGATCACGTCCGAGGTGGTCAACTATCCCGGCGTGCTGAGGACGGGCGGCACGGAGCTCACCGAGACCATGAGGAGGCAGGCCGAGACATTCGGCGCCGAGTTCCTCATGGCCGAGGCGACGTCGATAGACGCATCCGGAGACGTCAAGACCGTCTCCACGTCCCGCGGGCCCGTGAAGTGCCTCGGGATAGTCGTCGCCACGGGCGCGTCCCCCAGGAGCGTCGGCTTCCGGGGCGAGATGGAGTTCCGCGGACGCGGCGTGGCTTACTGCGCCACGTGCGACGGGGAGTTCTTCACCGGCAAGGACGTGTTCGTCATCGGAGGGGGCTTCGCCGCCGCCGAGGAGTCGGTGTTCCTCACCAAGTACGCGAAGCACGTGACGATCCTCATCCGCGGGGACGACTTCAAGTGCGCCAGATCCGCGGCGGACGAGGCCCGCTCCAACCCGAAGATCACCGTGCTCACCAACACGTCAGTCGTCTCCGTCGACGGGGACACAGCGCTCCGCGTTCTCCGCTACAGGAACTCCAAGACGGGCGAGGAGACCGAGTACCGCCCGCCCGAGGGCGACACATTCGGCCTGTTCGTGTTCGCCGGATACGACCCCGCCACGGCCATCCTCAAGGACATCGCCGAGATCGACGAGCGCGGCTACGTCGTCACCGGAAGGGACCTGAAGACCAAGGTCGACGGGATCTACGCGGCGGGCGACATCTGCGTCAAGGGGCTCCGCCAGGTGGTGACCGCCACTTCGGACGGCGCGATCGCCGCCACGGAGCTTGAGAGGCACATCGCCCTCATGCACGAGCGCACCGGCATAGTGCCGGAGGCCCCGAAGTCCAAGCCAGTCCAGGAGGAGCCAAAGGCCGAGCCTTCGGCTTCCGGCGACGGCCCGTTCCCGCCCGAGGTGGTCCAGCAGCTGGAGACCGTGTTCTCCAGGATGGAGAGCCCTCTCGTACTGAGCCTCTCCCTGGACGACCGCCCCGTGTCCAAGGAGCTCGAGGGCTACATGC
>JAUNXZ010000021.1 GCA_030539515.1 Thermoplasmata archaeon | reverse complement strand
TCGACAAGAAGCAGACCACCGTCCTGTCCCTGGCGCTCGTCGTCATCATCGCGGGCCTGTTCTGCGCCTTCGCGACCCACCCCGAGTGGAACAGCGTCTACGTCGCCCACTCCGGAGGAGGGGGCCACGGCGGCAGCGGCGGCGGAGGCCACGGGAGCTCGAGCTCCTCCACGACCGACACCACGGACACCACCGAGACCACGACCACCGAGTCCTACCTCGGATTCAGCATCGAGGACGCGGAGAGCCAGACCGTCGCCGCATACGACGACGCGGCCTCCGCCCCGGCTTGCGCCGCGCCCGCGTGCCCCGCGGCCGCCGCCGTCTGCGCCGGAATATCGTGTTGACCGCCCGCCGGGACCCGATCCCGGCGGGGAAACCACTTCCCCTGGCTCTGTGCCAGGGGTTTCTCCCCCGATTGCGGTTCCCGACAGCCGCCCGCATGTGTTTTCAGAATGCTGGCACATGGGAAACGAGCCTCCCGGATGCTCCCGATGGCCTGTGGAAGACATGGCGAACCATCATATACCAACAGCCGAATCCGACAGCATGGATTTCACATTGATGTCCTGCCCCTACTGCGGCAGGGCAGTCGATTCCAGTGATCCGAACAGGTACGTCTGCCTCGGCTGCGGAAAGTCGATCTACACGAACCGCTCCGACATCATGACGCTCAAACGTCCCGAGGGCATCGGCGAGAGCTTCAAAGCGTCCATCGATGCCGCCAACGACGGGAACGAGAAGAAGGCAATGGAGATCGCCGACGGGCTCGTGGAGTCCGAGGAGGCATCCCACGACGCCTACTTCCTCAGGGGCTGCGTATACGCCCTGAGAGGGGAGGACGGCAAGGCCTTCACGGACTGGAAGAAGGCGCTCGAGCTGCTGTCCAACAGCACGGAGCTCGACGCGTACGTATGCCTCATGGCGAAGGCCGTCTCCAGGATGGCGCTGTACAAGGAGCAGGAGTTCGTCGAGTTCAACATCGTCGCTTACGTCGACAAGCTCTGCGACGAGATCGACTCCAGCAGCGGGATGTCCTGCAAGGCATTCGTCTACTACACGATCTACATCGACTGCCTGGAGATCGCCAGGGGTCTGGACGGGTCCGTCGCCGACGAGTTCAAGGACGTGATCCCCGAGCTGTTCCGCAGGGTCGTCGCCTACCACCGCAACTACTGGTGCCTCTCCAGGATCATCGAGGAGTACCTCGACTACGTCGGATACGAGGAGGAGACCTTCGAGGAGGACGAGAACGACGTCCCCCACGTGTACAACCTCATCCGCCGCGAGCTGGACGCCCACATCTCCTGCATGACCGAGGAGGACCGCATAAGGATCTTCGACCGCTGGGACGACAAATCCCTCAAGGAGAAGATCGAGCCCGTCCTCGACGGCATGGTCAAGAAGGGCCTCCTGAGCAAGATCCGCGCCAAGGAGGCCGCCACGGACGTGAGCGAGACCGTCCACGCCTACGTGGACAAGTGCCTCCTCATCGACGGCGAGGGCGAGGAGCCCACCGGCCTCCGCGCGGTGGACTGAGAAACACCATTCCCTTTTCCGGCGGTCCCTGCGTAGGAGGGGCCGCCTTCCCTTCTACGACCGCTCACAGGAAGCCCAGGTGCTCCAGGAGGATCTTGGAGCCTATCGCGATGAGGATGATTCCCCCCGCGATCTCCGCCTTGGATCCGAACCTGGTCCCGACCGCGCTGCCGGCCTTCACGCCCACCGCGCTTATGGCGAACGTTATGGCCCCGATGATCAGGGCGGGCTCGAGGACGGACGTCTCGGTCATCGCCAGGGATATCCCCACGGCCAGGGCGTCGATGCTCGTGGCGATGGCCAGGAGAAGCATGGTCTTCACGCCGATGCTGCCGTCCACGCCCTCCTCGTCACCGGAGAGGCCCTCGCGGATCATGTTCAGGCCGATCGCCGCCAGGAGGATGAACGCCACCCAGTGGTCGTAGGCCGAGATGTACTCGTACATGGCGGAGCCCAGGTAGAAGCCGATCGTGGGCATGATCGCCTGGAAGACCCCGAACCAAAGGCCGACGACCAGGATGGCCTTCAGGGTCGGCTTCCTCATGGCGAGACCCTTGCATATGGACACCGCGAAGGCATCCATGGCGAGGCCCACACCGAGGAAGACGACGGCCACGAGATCCATGCTTCGCCATCCCCATGCCGTATATTATTGATTCGCCGTCGGAAATCGTCGAGACGGAAGGCATCCCTCCCGCCCATGTCGACGACGCGGTCCCGGGGCATCACGGCCCCCCACAGCAGCTCCGAGTCGTCGCTGTACATGCGGGACATCCTCCGCGTCGGGTCGGCGCGGTTGGCGTAGCAGTAGACGCAGCCGTGGGCGCAGGTGTCGTACTCGCCGATGTCTATGGACCGGACGCACCTGCATCCCTCCCTTATGGGCGCGTCCTGCGCCTCGTAGGGAATGTTGAGGCTCCGCATCAGGGCACTGTCGAAGCATCCGCGGGGCTCGATGCCGAAGCGGGTCATGTCCATGGTCTCGCAGCACGAGCTCAGCGCGATCCCGTAGTCGGACGCGGTGCGGACGGCCATCCTGCAGAAGTCCTCCGCCTCGGCCCTCGTCGGGGCGCGGAACGCCCCGGACGCGACGGCCCCGACGAGCTTCCCGTAGACGTCCAGGAAGCTGAAGATGCATCTATCCGTCCATTGGGAGGCCTCGGCGCAGAGCATGCGGAACTTCCTCTCGTGGTAGCCGGGGCTCATCCCGGGGGCGAACAGCACCGGGTCGTACCTCCAGGCGATCCTGTCCCTGCCGATGCGGCCGGCTATCTCGACGCAGGCGTCGCTTATGTCCGCCTTGAAGGGCACCCCGGGCTCCAGGTCCCTGCCGTAGGGGGTGAGCGTGACCTGGAAGAGGCTCATGTGGCCCATCGCCCCGATCTCCCTCAGGTGCGGGACCATCGGGCGGGGGTCCTTGGTGACGAACTCGATGCAGTCCACCGCCCTCCTGGTCAGGTCCACCCTGTGGACCGTGGTCCTGGACACGGGGTTCCGCACCAGGCAGTACCCCGCCCGGAGGCGGTTCATCATCCACTCCGAATGGAACGCCGGTATGTCGGTGCGGCGGCTGGCGCAGATGATCATGCCGGCAGGATTAACGGCGTGACGGAAAACCGTTCCGACGGGCAAACGATAATACGGGCGGGGGGCATGGCGGGTCCATGGGCGGTCCCCGCATCCATTCGTTCATAACGCTCCTCGGGAGCATCAGCGTAACCGAGGACGGCGAGGGCCGCATAACCGGGCTCTACCTCCCGTGCCAGAACCTCCCCGCCATGGACGAGGGGGAGACGGACGCGCTGGCCGAGGCCGCCGCGCAGGTCAACGAGTACCTGTCCGGGAGGCGTAGGGCCTTCGACGTGGAGACCCTCGTGAGGGGAACGGAGTTCTTCGAGGACGTGATCGGCGCGATATCCCGCATACCGTACGGCGAGACGCGCACCTACGCGCAGGTCGCGGAGGACTCGGGCCATCCCAACGCGTACCGCGCGGTGGGGACCGCGTGCGGGGCCAACCCGGTGCCGATAATCGTCCCCTGCCACAGAGTGGTCCCGTCCTCCGGCGGGATCGGCAACTACGGCGGAGGGTCCTCGCTGAAGAGGCGCCTGCTGGAGATGGAAGGGGTCCGCTTACGAGCAGAGCTCCCTGACGATCCTCTCGATCTCGTCGGCGTTGGCGTCTCCGACGCGGGCGCCTTTGCGCTCCATCCAGGTCCATCCGTGCTGCTCGCAGGCCTCCTTGAAACGGGGCGACGTGACTGCGATGAGCGTGCCGTCGGGCATCTCCCCCCTGTCCAGGAACATCTGGAACATGTCGTTCGGGACGCAGAGGACGACCTTGTCGAACGGTTTCATGAGGAACGAGGTCTGCTCCACGAAGTGGCGCCTCTCGTCCGCGGCGATGTATCCGGCCTTGTCGGACATGACGTCGGCGTAGTCCGTGATCTGGTAGTTGCCCGGGACGAAGCCGTACTGCGTCGTTATGACTCCGAACGACACGTCGCAGAGCTTCCTGCCCTTCTCATCGACCGCGGTGTCCAGGCGCTTCACCAGGTTCTTGACCTCGGTGACCCTCCCGCCGAACATCTCGAAGGCGGACGCGATCCTGTTCCTCATGAGGAACACGGTGGAGTCGTTGGTGACGATGAGGATCCTCTTGTCGAGCTTCATCTCGGCGTACACGGGAGTGGACACGCGATCACCTCTTGGGCCCGAGGCGGTAGGAGATCGAGCAGTTGCCCTCGGCGGACACCATGCAGGGCCCCATGGGGTTCATGGGCTTGCAGACCTTCCCGAACATGGGGCACTCCTCCGACTTGATCAGTCCGCGCAGGACGTCGCCGCACCTGCATCCCTTCGCCTCGGCCTCGACCTCGGGCGTCAGCTTCAGGATGTCCTCGTGCACCTTCGTGGCGTCGTGGGCCTCGAACTCGGGCTTGAGCGCCAGGGCGCTCTTCTTGATGACCGGGAACCCGCGCCACGAGCGGTCCACCGGGGTGAACGTCTCGTCCATGAGCCTGAGCGCCGCCGGGTTGCCCTCGGGGCGGACCAGGCGGGTGTACTCGTTCTCGACCTCGGCCCTGCCCTCCTTGAGCTGCCTGCAGAGCATGTAGCAGGACATGAGGATGTCCAGCGGCTCGAATCCGGCGATGACCTGGGGCACGTGGTGCTTGGCGGACACGGGCTCGAACATGCCCGTGCCGGTGATGACCGCGACGTGGCCGGGCATGATGAACCCGTCGATCCTGTTCTCGCCCAGGTCGAAGAGCGTCTCGATGATGGGCGGGCAGATCCTGTGGCAGCTGTAGACGGAGAAGTTCTCCGGGCAGTTGTCCTTGTGGAGCGGGACGCAGGTGGACGGGGCGGTGGTCTCGAACCCCACGCCGACGAAGACCAGCGGCTTGTCCGGCTGGTCCCTGGCCATCTGCACCGCGTCGTCGATGGAGTACACGATGCGGACGTCCGCGCCCTCGGCCTTCGCCGTGAAGAGCGACCCCGCGGTGGTCGGCACCCTCATCATGTCGCCGAAGGCGGTGACGGTGACGCCGTTCCTCGCGAGCGTGATGGCATCGGCGATCTCCCTGCTGGTGGTGACGCACACGGGGCACCCGGGCCCCTGGGCGATCCTCACGCCCACGTCGTTGAGCATCTCCTCCAGGCCGAACCTGACGATCGCGTCCTGATGGGTCCCGCAGATGTGCATGAGGCGCACATCCACGTCCATCGCCCTGATGCGGTCGAGGACCTTCTTCGCAGTCTCCTCGTCCCTGTACTTGAACATCGTCCATCGACCTCCTCTATATCCATGCACTTGACGGTGCACTCCATCCCCCGGACGACGGTGATGTCCCCTCCGCACTCCGGGCAGGAGAGCACCGGGATGGAGTGGGTGTCGTAGTCAGGGTCCGTGAGCATCCTGACCGGGCCCTCGTAGCCGCACGAAGCGCAGCTGACCTCGACGGGGATGTGCTCGATCACGAGCTCGGAGCCCTCCAGGATCGTGCCGCGCGTGACTATCTCGTAGGCGAACTGCATCTGCTCGTCGCCGAGGTTGGTTAGGTCGCCGATCATCACGAAAACGGCGTTGACCTTCTCGAGCTTGTATGAGGACAGCTCCCCGATGACCGCATCGACGAGGCTTGTCACGACCGAGACTTCGTGCATCGGACGTGTATCGCCCAGCCCCCTTTTAACGTTCGCTCGGAGCGGTGCCAGTATCAGGGTTTCCTCAACTTCCCGGCGGGGTTGCCGGCGAGGTGGTAGTCGCACAGGTCGGCCACCGGGCACCTCTCGCAGTGGGGGTGGTTCGGGAGGCATGCGACCTGCCCGTGGCGCACGAGGTACCTGTTGATGTCGGACCAGCGGTCCTCCGGGGTGATCGCCATGAGCGCGTACTCGGTCTCCTCCGGCGTCTTCGTGCTCACCAGGCCCATCAGGTTGGATATCCTGTGCACGTGGGTGTCCACGCACACGGACGGTATGCCCATGGCGTAGGACCTGACGCAGGCGGCGGTCTTCCTCCCGACCATCGGCAGGGACACGAGCTCCTCGGTGGACTCCGGGACCTCCCCGCCGTACCGATCCCTCAGGACCTTGCAGCACTCCACGATGGCCTTCGCCTTCTGGCTCGGGAACCCGGCGGGGCGGATCAGCTCGGCCACGTGCGCGGGGTCGGCCTCGGCGATCGCGTCGACGGAGTCGCACTCCCTGAACAGGTTGTCGGATGCCCTCCTGGTGTTGTCGTCCCGGGTGCGCTGCGAGAGTATCGTGGCTATGAGGACGTGGAACGGGTCCGCCGGCCACTCGGGGTTCAGACCCTCCGAGTTGCGGCCAGGATACGCTCCGCCCATGTACTCCCGCGAGAGCCTGTCGAGTATCGGGACGATCTTGTCTGCAGCCATCTGAGCACCCCCTCCGCCATGCGGAACGACCCCGTGACGAGGACGTTCGCGTCCCCGCGGGCCTCCATCGCGGCCTCCATCGCCTCCGCGACAGAGCGGTGTACGCCGTCGACGCGGACGTGTTCCGAGACTATCGAGGCCAGGTCCTCCGCGGGCCTCGCCCTGGGCGAGTCCGGCTGCGTCACGAACACCGCCGACGCGACCTTGGCGAGCTCGGCGGAGACGCCGTCGGCGTCCTTGTCCGAGAGCATGCCGATCACGAGAACAACGTCTCCGTAGATCTCGGCGATGTCCGCGGAGAGGCACTCCGCCCCGCTGACGGTGTGCGTCACGTCCACTATTATCGGGTCCGCCATCAGCTTCTGCATCCTGCAGGGCCACGACACGTCCGCCAGGCCGTCGGACAGCACGGGCGCGATCCTCTCCTCGAAATCCGGGAGCATCGCCAGGCCCTCTATCGCCAGCGCGGCGTTGCGCGCCTGGTGCCTCCCGGGGAGCCCGACGGTGTGAACGACGCCGCCGTACTCCATCTGCACCGAGTCCGGGCTGTTCTCCAGCACGCGGACGTCCTCCGCCATGACCCTGCGGATCGGGCATCCGACGGCGCGGGCGTGCGATTCCAGCACGCCGTACACGTCGTCGGGATTCATCGTGACGCACGGGACGCCTGGCTTCATGATGCCCGCTTTCTCCGCGGATATCTCGCGTATCGTCCCGCCCAGGAACGCGGTGTGCTCCAGGGAGACGTTGTTGATCACCGTGACCTCGGGCATGATGACGTTGGTCGAGTCCAGGCGCCCGCCCATCCCGACCTCCATGACGGCGATGTCCGCCGACACCGTGCCGAAGAACACCAGGGCCGCGGCGGTGAGCACCTCGAAGCTGGTGCACTCCCTGCCCTCGGCGGCCATGGCCTCGGCCTGCTCCCGCACGACGCCCATGACCTGCTCGAAGTCGCGGTCCTCGATCTCGCACCCGTCGATGCGGATGCACTCGTTGACGGCGAGTATCTCGGGCGAGGTGAACGCGCCGACCCTGAAGCCGGCCTCCCTCAGAACGGATTCCATCATGGCGCAGACGGAGCCCTTCCCGTCGGTCCCCGCGACGTGCACGAAGCGGATGCGGTCCTGCGGCCTGCCCAGCCTCTCGAGGAGCTCCTCCTCGTTGTCGAGGCCCAGCTTGACCCCTTTCCTGGAAAGCCCGCCGTACCACAGCGCGTTGGACCCTAGTGCCATGAATCTCCTTCGGCGGGCATGACAGCTCGGCTTATATGGGTAACGCCATGCGAGGGCATGCGCGGCGCGTTCGTGTCCAGCTCGTACCTCCACGGGGCCAAATTCTCGCAGCCCCGGGAGATGTTCCTGGACGCGGCGGAGCGCGCCGGGATCCAATTGGACTGCTTCGGGAACGCGGACCTGGCGTTCCCCGTTGGGGACGCGGAGGCTGCGAAACGCGTCCTGGGCGACGCGGACTTCGTCCTGTTCTGGGACAAGGACGTGCGCTGCGCCCGGAACCTGGAGCTCTGCGGGTACCTCGTGATGAACTCAGCGGAATGCATCGGGACCTGCGACGACAAGTCGCTCACGCACCTGGCGCTCTCCGGGGCGGGCGTCCCGTCGATCGACACGGTGTCCTGTCCCATGTCCTTCGGTGACTACCCGGGCCTGGGGTTCCTGGACGCGGCGGAGTCCGCCCTCGGGTACCCGATGGTCGTCAAGGACTGCTTCGGGTCCTTCGGCGAGCAGGTGGCCCTGGCGCGGGACCGCGCCGAGCTTGAATCGCTCATGGCGGGGCCGTACCGCCCCCGCATCCTGCAGAGGTACATCGAGTGCGGAGGACGGGACATCCGCGTGGAGGTCGTCGGAGGGGCGGCGGTCGCCGCCATGGAGAGGCGCGCCCCGGAAGGCGACTTCAGGTCCAACGCCACCATCGGGGGGACGGTTTCGGCTCACACCCCCTCCGCGGAGGAGGGGGAGCTGGCCGTCGCGGCGTGCGAGGCCGTTGGCGCGGACTTCGCCGGAGTGGACATCATCCGCGCCGGGGACGGGCCGGTCGTCTGCGAGGTGAACTCCAACGCGCACCTGATGAACCTCAGGGGCTGCACGGGCATCGACGTCTCCGACATCATCCTCCGCCGCGCGGCCGAGAGGGCCCGGAGATGAGGACCTGCTGGATCGTCTACGCCCGGGAGGACCTGGACGCCAACCGCTTCTTCGCCGAGAGGCTAGCCGAAGGTGCGGGGGAGAACGGCATGGATGCCCGCATAGTGCTTGCGGACAGCCTCCCGGACGGCGTCCCCGACCTCGCGGTCAACCGCTCCAGGGACTGGGGGCTCGGGAGGAGGTTGGAAGACGCGGGCGCCGTGGTTTCCAACCCGCCGGAGGTCTCCCGGATATGCAACGACAAGCTCCTGACCTACCGCCTCGCCGAGGATCTGGGCATCCCGTTCCTCCCCGTCTCGGTCCCGGGGGAGCCGCTCCCTCCCGGTCCGCCGTGGGTCGTGAAGCCGAGAGGCGGGCACGGCGGGGAGGGCGTCCGCCTCGCGCGGTGCGAGGGGGACCTGGACCCCTCCGAACACGATGTCATCCAGTCCATGGCCGGCGATCCCGGCCGCGACATGCGCGTGTACGTGCTGGGCGGGAAGGTCCTCGCGGCGGTGATGCGCTCCAACGACGGTGACTTCCGGGCGAACGTGAAGCAGGGAGGCTCCGCGGAGCTGTGCGGCGTGCCGCCGGATGCGGCGGAAGCGGTGGAGAAGATATGCGCCCGCCTGGGTCCCGATCTCGTCGGGATAGACTTCGTGTTCTCTGGCGGGAAGGCGTTTCTGAACGAGGCGGAGGATGCGGTGGGGACCAGGTCGCTGTACTCGCTGACGGACCTGGACCCCGCCCGGCTCCTCCTGGGGCACCTTCACTCGAAGATGTCCTTGTAAATCGAATCGACCAGCTCGGGGTAGGTCATGCCCTTCTTCTTGGCGACCTCCCTGACCAGGTCCATGGTCCCGGACCCGTACTGCGCGGCCTTCTTCCTCTTGTCGGCGATGAACGGGTAGCCGAGGTCCCTGGCGATGTCCCTCAGGAGCATCTTCCTGGAGTCCCCGTCCTTGGGCCTGAGCAGGCTCAGGTCCATGGCGTTCACCTGCATGGTCACGAGGGGGTCCATGTACGGGTAGAAGATCTTCTTCCCGAAGTGGTCCGCCACCATGGTCTCGTGCGGTATGGTGGAGGAGATGAGCTTGCCCAGGTCGGACTTCCTCATCCTCACCAGCTCGTCGTCGGGGAGCCCCACGTACTTGTTGTAGCCGTAGAACAGCTCGTCCGAGCCCTGTCCGCCGATGATGTATTTCTCGTGGACGGTCCTGCAGACGAAGAACATGGGCAGCTCGAACGAGAGCGTCAGCGGCGAGGAGGTGCCGGTGATGGTGATCATCTCCCTCAGCCTCGTCTCGATGTTGTCCTCGGTTATCGGGATGTGGAGCCACGGGAGCCCCAGCTTCTCGGACATGTCCTGCGCCATGACCACGTCGTACGACTGGTCCCTGCCGGATGTGTACAGCGTGACCGAGCGCGCGTAGTCCTTAGAAATTGCGGCGACGAGTCCCGAGTCGAGCCCTCCCGAGAAGGCTACCGCCACATCCTGGTCCTCAACGTCGTTCCTGATGGCCGAGACGATGGCCCTCTCCAGATTCTCGAATTCCACAGACATGCGGTATGGTATCTGCCCCCGTCTATTAAGATTGTGGCGGGTCCCGGAAGCCCGCGCCTGTGGACTGGATGGATGGTGGGTCCTTCGTCGCTCCGTATGCGCTGAGCCGTCGCAAAGTGTTAAACGCCCGACGGCCATCCCGTGGCATGGAAGGAGTCACGCGCATCGGCGTCTCCCTGGAGCCCGAGCTCCTGAAGGCGTTCGACGAGTCGATATCCAAGAAGGGCTACGTCAGCAGGTCCGAGGCCATCAGGGACCTCGTCCGCGATTCCCTGGCCGAGTCCGAATGGAAGAACGACGACGAGTGGATGGTCGGGACCGTCGTGATGGTCTACGACCACACCGTCACCGCCGTGGGCGACAAGCTCACCGACATCCAGCACGACCACCAGTCGCTGGTCAACACGTCGGTGCACGTGCACCTGGACCACGACAAGTGCATGGAGATCCTGATCTGCGAGGGCAAGCTCAGGGACCTGAAGAGGTTCGCCGACGAGGTCACCTCGATAAAAGGGGTCCTCAGGGGAAGGCTCACCATGGCCGCGCCCAGCACAGGGAACATCCACCACATCGGCCACAGGAACCGAGGGGGCATCGCCCCTCTCCAGGCCGTCGACCCCCATTATTATCGTGGATATCGTGGGGTCCCCGTACCCGAACCCGGCGTTCACCATGTCGGCGGACCCGGGGGACGGGTAGAACAGCCAGGGGTCCACGCCCGACGGCACGTCGCCCTCGAGCCTCGACGCCTTCATGACCATGCGGACGTCGTACGGCTCCATCTTCTCAGGGTACATCACGAAGTTGTCGGTGAACCAGAGGACGTCCGTCCGGCCCTCGTACTGGCCCATCATGCCGGCCGGCACGTCGTGGCCGATCACGACGCCGCGGTCGTCGACCATCTCCATGCTCACCGTGGACGGGCGGGGGAACGCGGAGTCGCAGAACAGGACGAACACGTCGTCCCTCGACGCGCACATCCCTATGCCCAGATTCTCCAGCCTCAGGCCGCAGGTGACGCGGGTGAGGGACTCCTCGAAGTCGATGACCCTCTGAACCGTACCGCGGTCGAGCGGCTCTGCGCGCAGGACGCCCTCGCGTCCGCGGATGTAGGCTAGGAAGTCATCATACTGCATCGGATTTGGAGTATTCATCCATCCATTATAAACCGTGCGCCTGGATGCCCGGGAGGAGACGGCCTGAAGCCGCTCCGGGGACGCGTCCGGATGTGAAATGTCGCATGGAAACTCTTAAATCGCTCGTTCCGGTCCACATGGCGATGAAGAAGCTGATAATCACCGAGAAGGCCAATGCCGCCCGCAGGATATCGACTATCCTGTCCGATGGCAAGTCCAGGTCGTCCTCCGCGGGAGGCGTCACGGTGATTTCCTTCGAGGCCGGAGGGGACGAGTACGACGTCGTCTCCCTGCGCGGCCACATCATCGAGCTGGACTACCCGCCCGAGTACAACGACTGGAGCGCCACCGACCCCGCGGAGCTCGTGCACGCGCCCCAGGTCAAGACCGTCAGGGTGAAGTCCATCCTCAACACGATCAGGGAGCTCGCGTCCCATGCGGACGAGATCATCATCGCGACCGACTACGACCGCGAGGGGGAGCTCATCGGGATGGAGACCGTCAAGGAGATCGGGATCGAGGTCCCCTCCGTCAAGAGGGCCAAGTTCAGCGCCCTCACCAAGGGCGAGGTCGAGGACGCGTTCGCGAACCTCACCGAGCCCAACGAGAGGCTGGCGGACGCCGCCGAGGCCAGGCAGATCATCGACCTGTCCTGGGGCGCGGTCCTCACCAGGCTCATATCGCTCTCGTCCGGGCAGGTCGGGAAGAACTTCATGTCCGTCGGCAGGGTCCAGAGCCCCACGCTGAAGCTCCTGGTGGACAGGCACGAGGAGATCGAGAAGTTCGAGCCCCAGCCCTACTGGGACGTGGTCGGGAAGTTCGGCATGCTCGCGTTCAAGGGCGAGCACGTCGGGAACCCCTTCTGGGAGAAGGACGACGCGGACGCCGTCCTCGGATGCGTCGAGGACGCGGGATCCGGGAAGGTCGTCCAGTACTCCGTCGAGACCAAGGAGGAGTTCAGGCCCGCCCCGTTCGACACCACCCAGATGCAGGTGGAGGCCAACAAGATCGGCATCCCGCCGACCACGGCCATGAAGCTCGCCGAGGACCTGTACACCGGCGGTTACATATCGTACCCCCGTACCGAGAACACCGAGTACCCCCGCAGCCTCTCGCTGCGCGCGGTGCTGGAGAAGCTCAAGGACGGGGCGTTCAAGTCCGAGGCGGAGGAGATCCTCGCCCAGGAGAAGATCGTGCCCTCCAGGGGGAAGAGGCGCACCACCGACCACCCCCCCATCTACCCGACCGCGGGCGCGTCCCCGGAGAAGATGAAGGGGGACAAGTGGAAGCTCTACGAGCTCATCGTCAGGAGGTTCCTGGCGACCGTGGCGCCCAACGCGGAGGCGGAGGTCACATCGTGCACCATCGACGTCGCCGGCCAGGAGTTCAAGGCCGAGGGCTACGTCCTGAAGAAGAAGGGCTGGAAGAAGTACTACGGGAAGTACCTCAAGGCGAACGACGCCAGGCTCCCGCAGATGGCGGTGGGCGACGAGATCGACGTCAGGTCCATGGCCCTCGTCGAGTCGGCCACGAAGCCGCCGTACAGGTACAACCAGGGATCCCTGATCCAGGAGATGGACAGGCTCCAGCTCGGAACGAAGTCCACGAGGCACGACATCATCGGCAAGCTGTACTCCAGGAACTACGTCCAGGGGAACTACATGATCCCCACACCCAGCGGCATAGCCCTGACCAAGGCGCTGGAGAACCACGGCGGCGGGATCACCGAGCCCGACATGACCGCCAAGCTCGAGGCCGACATGATCAGCATCACCGACGGGGAGAGGACCCTCGACTCCGTCGTCAAGGAGTCGCAGGACATGCTCTACAGCGTGGCCGTGCAGATCTCCAAGGACTCAGAGGAGATCGGCAGCGAGATCAAGGCCGCCCTCCACTCCCAGCAGCACATCGGCGTCTGCCCGTCCTGCGGGAACAACCTCTCGATAAAGCGCTCCAAGAACGGGAACTTCATCGGATGCGACGGGTACCCGGACTGCAAGCGCGCGTACCCGATCCCCAGGGGCGCCCTCATACAGACCACGGAGACGACCTGCGAGGTCTGCGGGCTCCCGCAGCTGAGGATCATCAGGAAGGGCATGCCGCCCTCCGTCCAGTGCATCGACCCCAAGTGCACGAGCAACACCGAGAAGAACGACCTCGGCCCGTGCCCCACCTGCGAGAAGGGCAGGATAAGGGTCATGTACTCCAAGGCCGGGAAGCGCTTCGCGGGATGCTCCGAGTGGCCGGACTGCACGCAGACGTACCCCCTGAGGCCCAGGGGGAGCATCGCGTACGCGGGCAGGCTCTGCACCATCTGCAAGGCCCCGATGGTCACCGTCGGGAACACCGAGGAGTGCATCAACCCGGACTGCCCCGGACGCAAGAAGTCCCGCGCCAAGGCGTCGGACGGGGAGGCCCCGAAGGAGGAGAAGCCCGCCGCGAAGAAGGCGTCCTCCGCCCGCAAGCCGGTCAAGTCCCGCGCCGCGAAGAAGAAGGCCGCGGAAGAGCCCGAGAGCCAGTGAGCCCGGGATCGGATTATAGTAACACGTATCGTAGTTAACGTGTTACGATTGTTTTATAACAAACGGGACGACGCGCTTCACAGGAGGATGCCGTCCGGCTCCTCGATTCCGTTGAAGTGGTTGTCCATCTCGTCGATCTCCTCGGAGATCCTCCTGTTGCGGCATGAGGTGCATTCGAGCTCCTTGCCGAGCCTCAGCCTCAGGCGCATCTCGGAACGGTCGAGGACGACGATCCTGCCGCAGCTGCAGTACACGCTCATCATCGAGGCCTCTGCCATCACGTCCAGCGTGCGGAGGTAGCCTTCGTGCGATGCGTAGCTACCGCTGTTTTGCAGCTTGTTGTCGATCAATCCTCTCCCCCGAGATTCACACCTCCGGAATCTAACCATCCATCCGTAGCATCTGTAGGTGCGATTCCCTCTAACGTCGGGGCGCATATAAGCCTTCCCCAAAGGGGGTTTTTAAGCACCCCGCAAGTTGCCCGATTAACGCTGTTTTCCAGTGGAAACGGAGGGGTTTTCGAACAGATAGCTTTATATAAGGGATGACGGGCGGTTTCCGCCCGGAAAACGGCGGTTCCGGACCGCCTCCGGGCCCCCGTACCCCGTGGGGTAGGGAGGGCCCCGGCCCCCTCCGGGAGGGGGCCTCAGGACTCCGAGATCTGCCTTATCTGGCGGATGACCTCGTCGCGGATCTCCGAGGGCTTCCTGTCCGGCGAGACCTTCCTCCCGCCGTCCAGGACCTTCCTCTCGATCATCTCCATGGTCTCGCCGCAGGAGCACTTCACGTCGTCGTCCGGGGACAGCGAGACGCCCATGGCGAAGCAGTGGGGGCAGCGGTAGGCGAACTTCCTGCCGCCGAACTTCCCGCGCTTGGAGATGGGCTTGCCGTCCTTCTCGACCAGGTCCATGGACAGGTCGAGGGTGGGCGCGTTGCTGATGCTCGTGCCCACTCCGAAGCCGGACACGCAGGTGTCGGCCAGGGCCGCCACGGTGTTCTCGTTGAGCCCGCCGGAGACGATGATGTCGACATCCTCGTATCCGTACATGTCGAGCTCCCAGCGGACCTCGTTGACCAGCTCCTTGAAGTTCCCCCTCCTGGAGCCCGGGGTGTCCAGGCGGACGCCCTTGAGGTCCTTCACGGACCTGCAGGCGTCGAGCGCGGCCGTGCGCTCGTCCGAGAAGGTGTCGATGAGCATGATGCGCGGCACCTCGGGCTCGATGATCTCGTCGAAGGCCTTGAACGCGGCGTCGTTGCTGCCCATCATGAGCATCAGCGCGTGCGGGACGGTGCCCACGGGGACGGTGCCGGTGATGTCGCCGCCCATGTTGGAGGACACTGCGTCGCATCCGCCGATGTAGGCGGAGCGGTCGATGACCCCGGAGATCGCCGGGTGCATCCTCCTGTTGCCGAACGCGAAGACCGACTTCCACCTTGCCGCGATCTTGGTCCTGGCGGCCTGGGTGGCGATGCCGGAGGGCTGGCAGAGCATCCCGAGCATCGCGGTCTCCATCTCCCCGAAGTCGGTGTAGGAGCCGTGGACGTTCATCAGGGGGACCCTGACGGTCCTGTCGGTCCTGGGCCTGAACACGGTCCCCTCGGGGATCGCGTAGATGTCCACCGGCAGGCCCTCCATAAGGTTGAGCACCTCCTGGAGGCCGCAGAACACGGCCCAGTCCCATCCGCAGGGCAGGGAGCTGCCCGTGAACTCCGCCCAGACCGGGACCCCGGCGAGGCCCCTGGCCTCCAGGATCTGCTTGGTCCTGCCGAAGTACACGTCCATCGTGCACCCGTCGCGGATCTCCTCCTCCGTAGCGCAGAACAGGTCGCCCATCCCAACCACTTCAGATGCGGAACTTGGACACGCCGGGGAACTTCGCCTTGGAGCCCAGCTCCTCCTCGATCCTCAGCAGCCTGTTGTACTTGGCCGTGCGCTCGCCGCGGGCGGGGGCGCCGGTCTTGATCTCGCCGCTCCCCCATCCGACGGACAGGTCCGCGATGGTGGTGTCCTCGGACTCGCCGGAGCGGTGGGAGACCACGACGTTGTACCTGCTGTCGAAGCTCATCTGCGCGGCCTCGCCGGCCTCGGTGATGGTCCCGATCTGGTTGACCTTCAGGAGCAGCGCGTTCGCCGCCCCGCAGGCGATGCCCTTGGAGAGGCGCTTGGAGTTGGTGACGAACAGGTCGTCGCCGACGATCTGGACGCGGCCCCCGACCTTCCTGGTCAGCTCGGCGGTGGTCTCGAAGTCGTCCTCGAAGAACGGGTCCTCGATGCTGATGAGCGGGTGGTCCTCGGTGAGCTCCACGTAGTGGTCGGCCAGCTCCCCGGCGGACAGCCTCAGGCCGTCCACGAAGTAGACGCCGTCCTCGAAGAACTCGGAGGACGCGGCGTCGATGGCCAGGAACACATCCTTCCCGGGCACGTACCCGGCGGCGGAGACCGCGTCGGTGATGGTGGTCAGCGCCTCGTCGACGGTGTCCACGGGGGGCGCGAACCCTCCCTCGTCGCCGATGTTGATGGCCCCGACGCCGTACCTGTCCTTCAGGATGCCCTTGAGGCTCATGTACACCTCGGAGGAGATGCGGAGGCACTCGGAGAAGGAGGGCGCCCCGGCGGGGATGATCATGCACTCCTGCACCTTCAGATTCCCTCCGGCATGCTTCCCGCCGTTGATGATGTTCAGCATGGGGACCGGCATGGTCGCGTGGTCCCCTCCGACGTGCTCGTACACGGGCACGCCCTCGGCCATTGCGCCGGCCCTGACCGCCGCCAGCGAGACGGCGACCATCGCGTTGCCTCCGAGGCTCGACTTGTTCTCGGTGCCGTCGAGCTCGATCATGGCGCGGTCGATCGCCTCCTGGTCCGCGGGGTCCATGCCCTTCAGCGCCCTGGCGATGGGTCCGCGGACGTTCTCCACGGCCTTCAGCACGCCCTTGCCGCCGTAGCGGGATTTGTCGCCGTCCCTGAGCTCCAGGGCCTCCCATGTGCCCGTGGACGCCCCGGAGGGCGCGATCGCCCTGATCTTGTGGCCCTTGACCGTTATCTCCGCCTCGACCGTGGGGTTCCCCCTGGAGTCGAGGACCTCCCTCGCCCATACATTCTCAATCTGCATCCGAATCACTCCTCGTAGACGTACTCCACCATGCTGTGCAGAAGTATCCCCCTGTCCTTGTCCGTGAGCGAGAGCCCGTCCACGGAGACGCAGAGGGTGCACATCCTGGTCTTCCCCGATATCAGCTGCTGCAGCATCGTCAGGGACTGGTTGAGACCGTTCGCCGCGATTATGTCGCCGAACGTATCGAAGATCACGACGGGATGGTCGTTCCCGTCCATGAACTGCCTTATCCTGGAGGTCATCGTCCCAAGGTCGTGGATCCCGAGGGACCCCGCCTTGCCGTTGGTCGACAGCGGGACGACCTCCATGCTCCCGTAGGTGAACCTCTCCTTGATGGCCTTGGCCTTGTCGGTGGTGACCATCATGATGTCGTACCTGTCCGGGTTGAACAGCGCCGTGAAGGAGTACACCTTCTCGGGCGCCGCCTCGAAAATGACGTAGGACGAGCCGAAGGACACCCCGTGGGAGTCCAGCGCGCCCTCGGGGGGCGGCTCGGCCTTCTGCTTCCTGGAGAACAGCCCCTTCCTGCGGGCCTTCTTCCTGGCCTTCCTCTCCCTCTTCTCCCGCTTCCTGGCGGAGCGGCGGTCGGCGGTGTCCTCGGTCTCCTCGGATATCTCCGCCTCAACCTTCCTCAGCGCGGCCACCAGGTCGGAGGACTTGAAGGGCTTGTCCACCGACGCGCGTATGTACGGGTTGTCGGTGGGGGCCATCTCGGACGCGCCCTTGACCAGGATCGCCCTCAGCCTCATGCTGGGGTAGTCCTCGCGGGCGCGGGATATCACGTGGAGGCCGTCCTCGTCCCCCACGCGCGAGTCGAGCATTATGATGTCCGGCTCGAAGTCCCCTATCTTCGAGACCGCCTCGCCGACGGTTCCCGCGACGCGGACGTTGTGGCCCTCGTTCCCCACGATGTCGCGGATGATCTCCTGTATGGCGACGTTGTCGTCGACGATGAGAATCTTCATAGGTCGGTCCCTGCGCACGCATGTGCGTACGCGTTAATATGTTGTCCGTCGGCGGTCCGGACCGGCCGTGCATAGCTCGCGCTGGGCGAACATTGACCGGCCCGGTGGGCCGTAAGAAAAACAATCCGGCGAGAGCGGAATCACTGCTTCCTGCTCTCTTTGGCCTTGGGCCTGAGGTCGCCGCTTCCGCACTTCCTGCACCTGTCAGCCTTCTTGGGGTTGGTGGCGTAGCAGTTCATGCAAACGGTCTTCTCGAGGAGCCTGTCTGATGCCTCTTTGAAGCGTGCCATTACAATTCCTCTGGCCACGAGTAAAAGGAGGTCGTATAAATATGATGCCGTCCCGGACCCTGGGGTCAGGGGAGGAGGGCCCTCTGCTTCGCGAAATCCTCCAGGACGCCGGTCTCCGACCCTGGCATCTCATGGGTGACGTAGCGGGGGGAGAGCTCCTCTATCAGGACCGCGCAGCGCGGGTCCGAGAACGGGAGGTGGCGGTCGATGGACATCACGTGGGCGTTGGCGTCGGCAATGAACTCCGGGGCCGGCGCGTCCATCTCCCTCTCCGGGAAGGTCGAGCGGTACTCCCACGAGGCGCTCCAGTGGAAGTGGACCGTGTCGATCCTGTCGACCAGGTCCCTGCTGTAGCCGGAGAATATCTCCGAGAGGCGCTCTATGCCGTCCCCCTCGGACACCGTCGGCAGGCAGCTCATCATGTGCCCCGTGTCCAGGCAGATCCCCCAGTCGGAGAACTCGATCCTCCTGTCCAGGAACCTGAACCCGGACTCGTCCGTCAGGCGGAGGCCGGGCCACCAGAGGTTCTCGAGGAGGATCCTGAAGGGCGGCTCCCCTCCCGGCATGGCGCCCACCACGGAGTTGATCATCTCGCACAGCGCGGAGAGCACGTGCGAGTCGTCCCTGGAGTACCTCCTGTGGAATATCTCCGGGGTGTCCGCGTTCCCGGCGTGGAACACGCCGTACGCGGGCGAGAGCGAGGACGCGGCGTCGATGGCGCGCGTCACGTTGGCCAGGACCTCCTCCCTGCAGGTGCCGTACATGTGGTAGACCGCCATGTCGGCGGGCATCTCCACGGGGCGGTCCTCCCACGCGGCGAGCCAGTCCGGCGCGTAGGGCAGGTGGACCGACTCGGCGATCCCCCTGAACGACGGGTCGGGCTCGTCGTAGGCGGTCAGGAGCTCCAGGCCGTCGCACCCGATGGACGACATCGTGGACCAGGGGTCGTCCCCGAACAGGGACATGTCCTGGTAGACCGAGTGCGAGAGGAGGTGGCGCATCTCTCAGAACATCGAGAGGGCGGCGGATATCGCGGCCTCGACTGCGGAGGACTTGGTGTCCCCTCCGCCGACGATCAGCGCGTCGTCCTTGGTGAGGCCGGTGTCCTTCCTTATGGCGTAGGCGACCTCGGGCATCTTCTCGTCCAGGTTCCAGTCGGGCGGGATCATGAGGACGCCGTCGCGGATGACCAGCGTCGTGCAGCCCTCGCCGCCGACCTTGATCCCCGCGTCCCTCTGCTCCATCCCGTTGACGACCTTGTCGGCGCCGCCGATGACGACGACTCCCTGCTGGAACTTGCCAAGGACGGATCCCTCGATGAAGATCTCCACGGGGCGTATCGGGATCTGGCCCAGGAACGCCTGGCCGGATTTCGTGATGGTGATGCCGGTCTGCCGGATGTCGATGAAGTCCCACTCCTTGAGGGTCTCGATGATCCTGCGCATGCTGCCCTCCCCGACGCCCACCTCCTCGGCCAGCCTCTTGCGCCCGAGGCGCCTCCCGCTGGACAGGACGTAGAGCGACCAGTAGACATTTGCATCGTTGAAGCGGAACATCGGTCCGAACTGGGGCTCATCGATTATCTTCATCGTGCTGTAACCACAGTGACCCCTTTTAAGGTTGCTGGAAGGATTGTCCATCCGACGCGTTATACCCTGTAGGGTAACGGCGATGAAACGTCTGGATTGGTCCGCGGGAACCCTGCGGGGTCGATAGAAGCTGCCGCCCCGGGAAGGCCCCGGGGCGGGGGAGGTTTGTGATCAGAACGTGCGGACCTTGCCGCCGATGATCATGTCGCTGACCTTGTCGACGTTGTCGAGCCAGTCCGCGGTGATCGCCTCGGCGTCGGACTTCCACTTCTTGAGCTTGGGGTTGGCCTCGGCGTCGGGGAGCACAATCTGCACGGAGGCGTTCAGGGGCTCGGAGACGGGCTTGCCGATCTGGGAGAGCAGCCTGACGCGGATCTCGGCCTCGTTGGTGACCTTCTTGGCGACGTCCTCGGCGATGAGCTTGGACATCACGTTGTAAATCTTCCCGATGTGGGTGATGGGGTTCTTACCGGAGGTGGCCTCCATGGACATGGGCCTGTAGGGGGTGATCAGGCCGTTGCACCTGTTGCCCCTTCCGACGGACCCGTCGTCGCCCATCTCCTGCGACATCCCGGTGCAGGTGAGGTAGTAGACGTGGCGCCTGTAGTTGTCCCCAGTGTTGATCTCGAGCTTGTAGTCCAGCTTCTCGTCGCCGATGATGTTCAGCGCGTTGTCGTAGACCTTGTTGTAGAGCTGCTCGATGGAGGACTTGTAGTGGTCCGCGTCGTCGATGTACTTGTC
>JAUNXZ010000130.1 GCA_030539515.1 Thermoplasmata archaeon | reverse complement strand
GCCCACGTTGTCCCCGTGGTAGTCCAGCGCGAACGCGCGGGACATCGCCCTGACCGCCTCGACCCGCTCGTCCTTCGAGCTGTCGCCGCCGCTGAGATGGAACCAGTTGGCGGCCGACCTGTACACGTACGAGGCCAGGAGGTCCGTCATGACGAACTCCTTCAGCTTGGCCTCGTCGCGGACGCCCGCGTACTCGAGCTCCTCGGAGCCCTCCGAGCCGTAGGACATCAGGCGGATCTGCATGCCATGGGAATCGTGAACACCGTTAATATCACCTCGCACGCTGTAATCCGCGCGCGTTTACACACCCTATATCTATCCACATCCGCTTGTACCTCCGGTGCGCGGGCAAGGGTTCCCGCGCGCGGGGGAACGAGAATGAACGGCGAATCCAGCGATCCAGGGCACCGCACGGTCACGTGCAGGAACCACTTCTCGGACGAGGACTGCGCCAGGATAGACTGGCTGATCTACAGCGTCGGCCTCGTCAGGTCGTCCCCCGGGATGTCGTCCGTTTCGCCGGACGGCAGCGTCATCAAGGCTCTGGGCGACGTCTCCAACGTCCCCCAGGACTACGCGGGCTCCATCTTCAGCACCGGCAGCATAACGTTCGCCGAGGAGAGGGTGTGCACCGCCGTGGTCGGCTACGCGTCGGGGACAACCGACGTGAGGGCTCCGGTGGCGTTCAGGAAGGCGCTCACGATCCGTAGGTCCGGGGACGACGTCGTCGTCCAGACGGACGTCGCCGAATACAGGCTGGGCCCCCGGCTCACGCCCTCCCAGGCCAGGGTGTTCTCCCGCTCGCCGATAGTCGTCGTCCGCGAGGCCGGCGGGATCTACATGGCGTGCGAGAGGGAGGGCTACGTCTTCGACGGGAGTGATCCCCTGGATCCAGGATGCGTCTACGAGGTCGCGCCCCACAAGAGGTACGGCATCGGGACGTTCGCCTCGCTCACGGTCGAGTGAGGCATTCTTCTGAAGAATTAGTCCGGCGTATGCCGGGTTGCAGAAAGGATGCGGGACCGTCGGTGGCGGACCACCGACAGGAACCCCGCGTCGGGATTCGCCGGCAGGACCGACCCCATGCGGGAGCGGGACCTGTCCAGGGAGACGTCCAGCGGGATGCCGGAGCACCCGTCGAACGGGCGGACGAAGACGAAGGAGCCCTTCACGGCCCCGGCGCGGTCCGCGTGGACCCTCGTCGCATCGCCGTCCCTGGAGACGCCGACGTAGCAGTCGCCTCCGAGGACCACGAGGCAGCAGTCGTATCCGGACGAGAGCATCCCGCCCATGAACGACACCGCGGCCTCCGCGTCGGTGCAGTCCCCGAACTCCGCGGCCGCCTCGGGCGGCGCGACGTACAGGTACCTGGAGCGCTCCTCGGCCCTGGGCTTCAGCGCGGAGATCCCGGCGTACGCCCTGGAGAGGTCGCCCATCAGCGCGTCGCCGGCGCCGTCCCCGCCGCGGAACCCCGCGGTGTACGAGCACAGGGATCCCGGGAGGTCCGGGTCCAGCCTGTCGAACCATCCAGCCGGCAGGTGCACGAACCTGACGGTCGCCTCGGCGGGCTCGCGCCCGTCCGCCGTCACGGTGACGACGGCCGAGCGGTCCACCGGGCGCTCCGAGGGCGAGGGCGGCAGGTCGAAGACGACCGTGCCGGAGGACATGGACCCGACGGGGACCTCCGTCTCCAGCACGATGTCCGTGTCCCTCACGGCCAGGACCGCCCTGAACGTCCTGGCCGGGCCCCTGTTGTCTATGGTGACGGACAGGTCCGCGGGGACGCGCACCGCGCCCCTGCATGCCGCCCGCACCGAGTAGTCCCTCATCTCATCAGACCTGCTTCATCAGCGAAAGGTGCCTGCGTATCTTGAACGTCTCGTAGTCCTGCTCGTACTCCACGTACACGGTGACCCCGAGGCTGGCGTCGCCGTCGAACTCCAGGCGCCTGCTCACCTGCTGCCCGGGCTGGCAGGCCTCGGCCATGCCCTCCTGGACCGCCACGTCGCGGCTCCCGCTGGTGCAGGACACCTTGTTGACGATCACGGGCTTCCTGTTCCTGTTGGTCAGGAGGATCTCCGCCGCCCCGTCGTCCGACATCGTCGCGTCCATGGTGACCTTGATGATGCTGGGGTCCGGGTTGTAGCTGGCGATCCTGTACATCCTGTCGGCGATGCCGGCGGCCTTGCGCGCGTTCCCGTTGGCGAGGCTGATCCTGTACGAGGCGTCCATCCTGGCGATGCGCTTCTCCGTCATCCGCTTCTGGGCGGAGAGGATCTCCACGGCCTCGATGTGCTTCCTGGCCGCCTCCGACTCGTCCACGGCGGCGCGGTACGCTCTCTTGGCGGCGCGGTACGCGGCTCCGGGCCTGAACCTCACGGACCTCTCGTAGGCGGACAGCCGCTCCTTGGCGTCCACGTAGGGGGACTCGATGGTCTCCATGATGCGGACCGCGTCGTCGCGCATCTTCTTCGCCTGCTGCTGCCTCCTGGCCCTGCGCTCCTCCAGCCATCTCATTCCGCATCCCTCCTGAGCTTCGCCCCGCATCCGCCGCAGAACCTGGCCCTCGGGTCGGACTCCATGCCGCACGCCGGGCAGTATATGACCGCGGCGCCCTTCCCGGACGCGGCGGACACGATCCTCTCGGTCATCGCGGCGTTGTCCATGCTCCTGCGGTGCGACGTCTCGCTTCCCTCGCGGTAGCCGTCCAGCTGGGCGCGGGCGGTCTCGACGCCGCTCCTGGCGCTGATGTCTGCGACCTTGACCTCCTTCTCGATCTCGGCCATCCTCTCCTCGTGGCCCTGCGACTGCCTCACGTTCCTGAGGTCGTAGTCCCTCTCGCTCATCTCAGCGAGTATGCGGGCCTCCTCCCTCTTCCTGCGGAGCTCCAGCTCCATGTCGAACTCCTTCCGCCGGCGTTCGCGGTCCGCCTCGGAGTCGGCCTTGTAGGAATCGAGGTCGTACTCCTGCCTGGCCGTCTGGAGGCGTATCGCCGCGAGCCTCGCCTCGATCTCGGCGATCCTGACCTGCTTGTCCGCCTCGGATATCTCGGAGTCGTCCCTGATGCGGTCCTTCTCCCTCTGGTGGTACACCGCGAGCATCTCCAGGCGGTTCCTGGCCTCCAGGTCCCTGGTGAGCTCGTCCTCCCTGTGTCCGATGCGGGCCATGCTCCTCTCGTGGGCGATCTCGTCCTCGCGGAGCCTCTTCGACGCGTCGGCGTTGACCTTGGACAGGTACTCGCTCAGCTCCATGGCCGCGCTCTCGCGGTTGACCACGTCCCTGAGGCGGACCGCCTGGTCCGAGTCCCCGGAGGCCTCCGCGAACTCCAGGTCCCTCCTGCGGGAGGCCATCCTGTTCTCGCGGTCCCTCCTCTCCAGGCTCTCGAACTCGTTGGCGTCGATGGACACGGTGGTGTAGTTGACGGACAGCCCGTAGTTGGCCCAGTAGGGCGTCTTGGAGTTCAGCGCGGATATGATGTCGGTGCAGATCCCGGGGCGGTTCGCCTGTATCTCGTCGGAGCCGAGCGAGGAGACGACCTCCGTGTCTATGACGTACTGGGTGTTCCCGCCGATGAGCTCCCTGAGGTCCTCCACGCAGAACTGGCGGAAGCCCTCCTCGCTGCAGGCGTCCCCGTAGGAGCCGCCCTCCTTCAGGAGGCGGAGCGCCAGGGAGGCGCTGTCCTTGGAGATGCTCACGGCGAGGTTCGCCGTGCCGCGGATGAGGTCGCGGTCCCTCGAGTACGCCTCGAACGGGACGGCGAGCTCGTGCCTGCGGGTGCTCACGATGACGAGCTGAACGTCGGTCTTCGTCCCCACGAAGTCCATGAACCTCCTGAGCAGGCCGGGGACCGCGTCCACCTGCGTCTGGGAGGCGAACTCCTCGATCCTGCCCTTCCTGATGAGTATGCAGTGCTCGTCCGGCCCGACCGCGATGTCCCTGAGCTCCCTGCGGTTCCTGACGAGGTAGTC
>JAUNXZ010000129.1 GCA_030539515.1 Thermoplasmata archaeon | reverse complement strand
TGAAGTTCCCCCCGGTATCCGACATCAAGAGGATCAGGAAGTCCCTGGACATAACCCAGACCGAGCTGTCCAAGGAGTCCGGCGTCAGCCAGAGCACCATCGCCAAGATAGAGGGCGGAAGGACCTCCGCGTCCTACGAGACCATCGTCCGCCTGTTCGAGGCGCTCGAAGCCCTGAAGAGCGGCAACGGCAGCACCATGAAGGCCTCCGACGTCGCGTCGACGGACGTCGTCTCGGTCCAGAGCACCGACCTGGTGCACGAGGCGTCCGAGGTCATGAGGCGCACCGGCTACTCCCAGCTCCCCGTGATCGACTCCGGGATCCCCGTGGGAAGCATCTCCGAGAGGGGCATCTTCGACCTTCTGCGCGAGGGGCACACTATGGACGAGCTCTCCCGCACGCCCATCTCGAAGGTCATGAGGGAGCCTTATCCCGTCGTGTCGGACAGCACGCCCATGTCCGCGGTCACCGGCCTGATGGCGGGCTACAACGCCGTCCTCGTGTCAAGGAAGGGCATCATCGTCGGCATGATAACCAACGCCGACATGCTCAAGCTTGTCTGACGTCCTTCACGCTTATCCCGCCGCGGGTGACCTGGTACATCTCCATGTCCTCGGCGGCGTACGTCTCCGGGAAGATCGCCCTGGCCTCGGCGGCCACGGCCTCCCTGTCGTCGTAGCGGTGGCTTATGTGTGTCAGAATCAGATGGCGCACGCCGGCCTCCTTCGCCACGCGGGCGGCCTCGGCGGCTGTGCTGTGGTTGTGCTCGGCGGCGTTGCGGGCCTCCGAGTCCATGTAGGTGGCCTCGTGGATCAGGACGTCCACTCCGGCGACGTTCTCCACCGTGCTCCCGCACGGGCGGGTGTCGCCGGTGTACGCGACGCTCAGCCCCGGTACGGACGGGCCGATGACGTCCTCCGGCCTGACGTCCCCCACGGCCTCGCCGTTCTTCAGGCGGGCCATGTCCGGGCCGTCCCGGATCCCGAGCTCCAATGCCTTGCGGTGGTCCAGCTTCCCGGGCCTGTCCGGCTGGCGGAGCACGTAACCGAGGGACATCATGCCGTGCTCGGTCCTGAAGCACTTCACGGAGAACCCGCGGACGGTGAACTCCTCTCCCCCGTCCAGCTCCGCGACGATGATCGAGTAGGGCGCCTCGGCGTCCTCGTCCTCGGTCAGCGACATCGTCGATTCGACGAACGCCGCCAGGCCCCTGGGGCCGTACACGGTGAGAGGCTCCTTCCTCTCGGACAGCCCCATGGTCTGGAGCAGCCCCGGGAGGCCGAAGATGTGGTCCCCGTGCATGTGGGAGATCAGGATGGCCCTGATCTTCATGAACGACACCGGCGAGGCCATGATCTGGCGCTGGGAGCCCTCCCCGCAATCGAAGAGGATCACGTCCGCGCCCTCGCGGACGGCCACGCAGGATGTCGACCGCTGTTTCGAAGGGACCGCGGCCGAGGTCCCCAGGAAGAACAGGTCCATCAGTAGACCTGGTCCAGCTCCCTGTCCTTCTTGGTCTCCTTCTTGTACTCCTTGTAGTGCTCCTTGCACAGGTGCACGCTGCGGAGGCCCTCGGACTTCATCTTGAGGCTGGACCTGGAGGCCTGTTTGATGTTTATCGAGCGCTCGGCGGGCTTGTCGCACCCCGCCACGTCGCATGTCTCCTCCACGGTTCCGTGCTTTGCTGTCGTCATGCCACCTGGATTGGCCGACGCCGTAGATAATGGGTTCGCGCGAAGGTTCGGCGGAGGGCAAGCAATAATAACGGACACAGGTTCCAGGAGGACCGATGACAAGAGTATCCCCTTCCATCCTGTCGGCGGACTTCTCCCGCCTGGGCGAGGAGGTTTCCCGCGTGGACGCGGCCGGGGCGGACTGGATCCACCTGGACGTCATGGACGGGATGTTCGTCCCGAACATCACGTTCGGAGCGCCCGTCGTGAAGGCGGTCAGGGGATGCTCCAAGAAGTTCTTCGACGCCCACCTGATGATCGAGGACCCCGTCCGCTACGTGGACGACTTCGCCGACGCCGGATGCGACGCCGTGACGGTGCACATCGAGGCCACAGGGGACATCCGCGCCGCGATCGAGAGGATAAAGGCCAGGGGCCTGAAGGCCGGCATCTCCATCAACCCGGAGACCCCGGTCGAGGAGCTCATGCCCTGGCTGCCCCTGGTGGACATCGTGCTCGTGATGACCGTCCACCCCGGGTTCGGCGGGCAGTCCTTCATATCCGAGTGCGTGGGGAAGATCTCCGCCGCGGCCGAGTGGGCCAGGGAGAACAACCCGGCCCTGGAGATATCCGTGGACGGCGGGGTCAACGACGACACCGCGGCCGTCTGCGTGGACGCGGGCGCCACCGTGCTCGTCGCGGGCTCGTTCCTCTTCAAGAAGGCCGACATGGCCCCGACCATCGCCGCCTGGCAGGTCCTCGGGCCCAACGCGGGGCGATCCGATGGGAGTGAACCTGTCGCCGATCGTCGAGGCCGAATCGGTGGAGCTGTCCGACCTCCGCGGGAAGACCGTGGCGGTGGACGCGTACAACACCATCTTCCAGTTCCTGTCCATCATCAGGCAGCCCGACGGCAAGCCGCTGATGGACGACCAGGGGCGCGTCACGTCCCACCTGTCCGGACTGCTATACAGGACCGGCAACCTCATCGAGAACGGCATCGAGCCCTCGTTCGTCTTCGACGGGAAGCCCAGCGAGCTGAAGGCGGGCACCATCGAGGAGCGCATCGCCCGCAGGGAGAAGGCCACCAGGGAGTACGAGCAGGCGCTGGAGGAGGGCGACATGAAGAAGGCCTTCTCCAAGGCGCAGCAGACCTCCAGGATGACCCCCGAGATCCTCGAGTCCTCCAAGGAGCTCCTGAGGCGTATGGGGATCCCCGTCGTACAGGCTCCGAGCGACGGCGAGGCCCAGGCCGCGTACATGTGCATGAGGGGCGACGTCGACGCGTCGGCCTCCCAGGACTTCGACTCCATCCTCTTCGGGGCGCCGCAGCTGGTCAGGAACCTCACCATCACCGGCAGGCGCAAGATGCCCGGCAGGAACGTGTACAAGACGGTCCAGGCCGAGATCATCGATTCCGAGACAATGCTTTCGAGCCTCGGCGTCACCCGCGAGCAGCTGGTTGACGTCTGCATCATGATCGGCACCGACTTCAACCCCGGCGTGTCCGGGATCGGCCCCAAGAAGGGGCTGAAGCTCATCCAGAAGCACGGGACCCTCGAGAACGTCATCGAGGCCACGGGGTACGACATCCCCGGCTACGAGGACGTGCGCGAGATCTTCCTGAACGGCCCGAAGTCCGACGACTACTCGGTCAAACCGGGGAAGATGGACTCCGGCGCGGTCCTCGAGATGATGGTCGACTACGGGTTCTCGTACGACCGCGTGAAGACCGTGCTCTCTAAGATCGAAGCCGCCAGGAAGGCGGAGTCCGACAGGAAGAAGCAGCGCTCGCTGGACAGCTGGTTCTGAGAAATCAGGCCCTGATGGCGAGCCTCGAGATGCAGCAGCCCTCCTCGAACCTGCGGCAGTAGATGTCGCGGCACCTCTTGTAGCTCCTGAACCTCTTCTCGGCGTCCTCGACGTCGCCGTAGACCTTCCAGCATCCGATGCACCTGCAGCAGCGGCCACTGTGCTCGATGTATCCCTTGACGTCCTCCATGGGGTAGTCGAGGAAGATCCCGACCTCCGGGGGCATCGTGGGGCACAGGGCGAACCTCTCGGCCAGCTGGGAGACCATGCCGATGCCGGAGGTCATGTCGTAGCCGTATCCCGCGAGGAACTCGGGGACGCCCTCCTGCGTCAGCCTCTCCTCCAGCTTCCTGGGGCGGTAGACGTAGATCAGGCTGCCGGTTCCGTCGAAGCGGAGCACGGAGACGCTCACGCCGCGGGGCGCGAGGAGGAGCTCCAGGTCCTGGAGCTGGTCATGAATACCATGAAGGTCGGATTCCACTCTGAACATGCTACCGCACTTCAGGCCCG
>JAUNXZ010000128.1 GCA_030539515.1 Thermoplasmata archaeon | reverse complement strand
GCATCTGCGTCAACAAATGCCAGTTCGAGGCCGTCAAGATCATCGGCCTGGCCGATGAACTGAAGACGGACCTCATGCACCAGTACGGCCTCAACTCCTTCCGCCTCTACCGCCTCCCGGTGCCCAAGAAGGGCATCGTCACCGGCATCCTCGGTCCGAACGGAATCGGGAAGACCACCGCGATCAAGATGCTGTGCGGCATCGAGGTTCCGAACCTGGGCAACTACGAGAACCCCCCTTCTAAGGAGGAGGTACTC
The DNA here is from genome assembly GCA_030539515.1 of Thermoplasmata archaeon. Classification (GTDB taxonomy): domain Archaea; phylum Thermoplasmatota; class Thermoplasmata; order Methanomassiliicoccales; family Methanomethylophilaceae; genus Methanoprimaticola. Next base: position 3,776 of record JAUNXZ010000128.1, on the reverse strand, counting down.
GCAAGCTTCGCGGGAACGGAGCTGCACGACTACCTGGAGAACCTCTACGCCGGCAAGGTCAAGACCGCGATGAAGCCCCAGTACGTGGACAAGCTCCCCCAGGCGACCAAAGGGGTCGTCAGGGACCTGCTGTCCCGCGTCCAGGAGCGCATGACCCTGGACGAGGCGGCCGAGACCTTCGACCTCACCGAGGTGCTGGACAGGGACCTGTCCAAGCTCTCCGGAGGGGAGCTTCAGAGGGTCGCCATGGCCGCGACCATGATGAAGGACGCGGACGTCTACTTCTTCGACGAGCCCACCTCGTACCTCGACATCTACCAGAGGGTCAAGATGGCCCGCCTGATCAAGGCGCTCAGCGCCGAGAAGCAGGTCATGGTCATCGAGCACGACCTCGCGATCCTCGACTTCCTGGCCGACAACGTCAACGTCGTCTACGGCTCTGAAGGCGCGTACGGTGTCTTCACGCTCGCGAGACAGGTGAGAACAGCCATCAACGTCTACCTCGACGGATACCTCCCCGAGGAGAACATACGCTTCAGGGACAGGCCCATCGAGTTCGAGGCCTCCCCTCCGCGCGGCGACTGGCAGACCGGGGACCTGATCACGTTCAACGGCCTGAGGAAGGACTTCGGCGAGTTCGAGCTGGACATCTCCGGCGGATCCGTCAAGATCGGCGAGTCCGTCGGCATCGTCGGTCCGAACGCGACCGGGAAGACCACTCTCGTGAAGATGCTCGCCGGGATCGTCGAGCCCGACGAAGGTGAAATTGACAACAAGGTCAAGGTCGCCTACAAACCGCAGTACATCTCGCCGGACTACGACGGCACCGTCCAGGACCTGCTGTTCGCTAAAGCGTACGAAACGGTCACGTCCAGCTTCTTCACCGGCGAGGTAATCGAGCCCCTGGGGATCAAGTACCTGATGGAGAAGAAGGTCTCCAACCTCTCCGGAGGAGAGCTGCAGAGGGTCGCCATCACGATGTGCCTCGCCACGGAAGCCGACATCTACCTCTTCGACGAGCCGTCGGCGTACCTCGATTCGAACCAGAGGATGAACGCCGCCAAGACCATCAGGCGCATGATGGAGAAGTCCGGACGCAGCGCCATGGTCGTCGACCACGACATCTACTTCCTCGACATGGTCTCCGACTCCATGATGGTGTTCGGCGGCGAGCCGGGCCACCACGGAATCGGCGAGGGCCCCTTTGACATGCGCCAGGGCATGAACAAGTTCCTCGCGGCGGTGGACATCACCTTCCGCAGGGACGCGGACACCCACCGCCCCAGGATCAACAAGCCCGAGTCGAGGCTGGACAGGGAGCAGAAGTCCAAGGGCGACTACTACTACGCCTCGTCCTGATCGGGCGAGCCACCGCTCGACCGCGGGACGGCACGAGTCGGCGGAGCCTCCGACTATCGCGAGGCCCTGCTTAACCTCGGCGCCCTTCGCCGCGCCGGCGATGTCGCGCACGGTGCCGGACAGCCCGCTGCCCTCGTGGGTGCAGAACGGATGCACCGTCACCCCGGACCAGTCGTACGCCTCCAGGAACGTGTACACCGCCATCGGCATGGTGCCCCAGAAGTTCGGGTATCCGAGGTACACGGTGTCGTAGCCGTCCAGCGACTCCGGCATGTCCAGGACCTCGGGCCTCGCCTTCGCCTGCTGGTCCCTCTTCGCCTGCGCTATGCACTCGTCGTACGATTCCGAGTAGGGAACCTTCTGGTCTATCCTGAACGTGTCCGCCCCGGTGATCTCCGCGATCACGCGGGCGACCTTCTCCGTGTTCCCGACCTGGACCCTGCGGTACGAGCCGCCGAAGTAGTTCTCCCCTGCCCTCGAGTAGTATGCGACGAGCGATGCCATGCTATCGACGGTGAATCACTGTAAGGCATATATTGTTTTCTAAATCCGTTGTTAGTAACATCGCGTCATCATCGATGCTGGCTAGGCGCGGGGATGGATGATACCCCCTATATCCTGCCGGAGCTTCCCTGACACCTTTTTAATAACACCAACAAATTGAGGTGTCGATGGGAAAGGCAGACACGCACCTCCACACGGAGTACTCCGGGTTCCAGAAGCTTGGCTTCATAAAGTTCCCCGAGTCCGTGGCGCAGCCGGAGCGCCAGGTCGACAAGGCCAGGCAGCTGGGGCTGGACGTTCTGTGCGTGACCGACCACGACGAGACCCACGGCGCTTTCATAGCCCAGAAGTACGCCCAGCAGAAGTACGACGACATCGACGTCGTGGTGGGCGAGGAGGTCACCACCGCCGACGGCGAGGTGATCGGGCTGTTCCTCACCGAGAGGATCCCGGAGATGCTGTCCGTGGAGGAGACCATCGACAGGATAAGGGAGCAGGGCGGCCTGACCATAGCGCCGCACCCGTTCAGCTTCCACGTCCCCGGGCTGAAGGAGAGGGTGCTGGACCTGGACCTCGACGGCATCGAGGTCATCAACGGGGGGCATCCCGACGCCTACACCAACATGTTCGCCCGCACCGTGGTCGACAGGTACCCGGGCAGGTGGGCCGAGACCTCCGGGAGCGACGCCCACTCGAAGTACACCATCGGGTACAACTGGACCGAGTTCCCCGGGAACACCGCGGACGATCTCCGCAAAGCGATCCTGAACAAGACCACGAAGGCCTGCGGACAGGCCGCGCCCGTGTTCGGGCAGGTCCAGTGGAGCGTCGACGTGGTGATCGGAGGGCAGAAGCTGATGTACAAGTCCCTCACGGGCAGGCTCAAGAACGTGCCCAAGGACCACCTGATCGAGAAGATCAACAGCATCAGCGACTTATACAAGGCGACGGGGATCTTCGCCGGGTTCCTCTACGTGGTGCCGCCGATATCGTTCATCGCAACGATCATGAGCACCTCCTACCTCAAGAAGGGCTCCGCGAAGATGATCGAGTCCATGCCGGAGAGGCTGGAGCACATCGATGCGCTCATCGCCGAGGTGGACGCCAACGGCGGCCCCGGCAAGTGCAGGCCCAAGTACCTGGACGAGAAGCGCGACAACCCCCTGGCGGAGTACGAGGGGCTTCCGTTCAAGCTCCCGTTCAAGGTCTCCAGGAACAAGTGATTTGTCGGTCCTCGCCGTTACGGGTGCATGGACCAGGCCTACAGGATCGGCGTGAACATACCGGTCGGCACGGAGGAGTCCTTCATGGACTCCGTCAACGCCGTGATGCATCCGCTGTATCCCGGATACGACCGCTGCTTCTGCTGGTGGACCGTGAACGGCACGTGGAGGCCGCTGGAGGGCTCGTCCCCGTTCCAGGGGAGGGTAGGCGAGATAGAGCGCTCGCAGGAGACTAGGATCGAGTTCGCGGTGCTCGCGGAGGACCTGGAGGCGGTGGTCTCGAGGATAGTCGAGATCCACCCCTACGAGGAGCCCGCGATCGATATAATCCCGATAATCCCGTGGAAGGACGTGCTCACTCGGACTTCCGGTAGTTGAAGATGTTGTCGAAGGACCTCTGCATGCGGTGGACCTTCAGGCTCTGCTTCCTGTAGTCCCTCTCGGACTCGTCGATGAGCCCCATCTGGAGGAACGAGTCCAGCGCCTTGTATGCGGAGTCGTAGTCGCCGTCCACTCCCACGAGGATGTCGATGAGCCTGTTGCGGCAGGAGAGGTGCATGGGAGCGCCTCCGGGCGAGATCTCCGACGCCACGGACGGATAGAGCTCCAGGTTCCTGACGCAGAGCGCCTTGGCCTCGTCGAACCTGTCGTTCCCGAAGAGGCCCTCGATGCGGGCCTCCGTGACCCTGA
>JAUNXZ010000127.1 GCA_030539515.1 Thermoplasmata archaeon | reverse complement strand
GAGGATGAGCTGTCCGCCGGTGGCGATGGTCACGGTGACGCCGGAGTTGATGGTGAGGGTTCCCTGCACGGTGACGATTCCGGAGATGGTGACGTCGCCGGTGATGGTGACGTTCTGGTCGACCTCGAATGTGGAGGTCCTCAGGATTCCGCCGGAGATGTTGACGTTATCCGCATAGGTGGAGGAGTCGACGGATCCGGTGTCGTCGTTGACGATGCCGGCCTTGCTGATGTTGCAGTTGTCTCCGAGGGTGATCGAACCGGAGTTGTTGATCGTGGTAGTGATCGTGGCGAAGTCCGTCTTTCCGACGGTTCCCTCGATGTCGAGAGTCGTGTTCTTGGCAACGGTGATCGTGGTGACCTCGACGATGGAGTCGGCGGCGAGGACGGCGTCACCGGTGGTGACGGCGATGCTCGTTCCGGTGATGATGCCGGCGAGCTCGACGGAACCGTAGTTCACGGTGAAGTTACCGCTGACGGCCGTGAGAGTGACGACGCTCGTGCTGGTGCTGGAGCTGGTCAGAGCGGCGGTGATCGTTCCGGAGTAGGTTCCGGTGGGCTCGCCCTTTTTGTTGGTCTCAGTGGACGTGGGGGTCACGATCCTGAGCTCGACTCCGGAAACCACGGTGAGATCCATCGAGGAAACGGCAGAAGCACCGGTGTACAGGACAACCGCAGAGTATGTGTTTGTCCCATCGGTTCCCGTAAGAGCCTTGGTGATGTCCTCTGAAACGGCAGTGACATCATTGAAGTAAATCTCTTTGCTGGTTCCGTAGGTGACAGTGTACGAAGACATGGGGCTTCCGATGTAGACGATCGCCCCGTCGACAAGGTAGGTGTATCCGGCTGTCGTCGCGGAGGTCGAGTTGGCCACACGGACGAGGTTGGACACAGCATCCTCTGTGCTCAGGTAGAGGCCGGCGATCTGGTACTCGACACCGGCTCCGCGGTTCTGGGTGTAGTCGCCGCTGACGATGACGACTCCGGCGTTGGTGTAGGTTCCGGCAAGGAACATACCGTCGGTCGTGACCTTGGATTTGTCATCCACATCGATGCTTCCGCCCTTGATTCCGTAGAGGTCGTCTGTTCCGCCGTTCGTTGTGGCGGTACCGTCGAGAATGGCGATGACGTTGGAGTTGTCGATGTTCAACGTACCGCTGCTGCCGAACCTGATGGCCTTCTCGGACCCCTCGACGTTCACTGTGGCGTTGTAGATGTTGACATCTCCGGTAGTGTAGATGCCACGGTTGCCGCCGGTGGTGGTGATGGTGATGTTCTTCGCCGTTGAGCTGGCATCTCCGATGGTGATGCTCTTGGCCCAAAGACCGAACGTTCCGTCGATGTTCTGGTTGACGGTGAGCGTGGGGACGGTGCTGTCGGTCGCTCCGGACACGATGGTCAGAGTGCCACTCGCACGGATGGCCCCGGATCCATGGCCGCCGACGGAGTCGTCCGCGTGGCCCTGGACGTTCATGACGTTGTTGCCCACGAGCTTGACGGTGAGGTCGTTCGCCTTGTAGAAAATGAGGTCCCCCGTATAGCTGGAGAGAGTGAGTGTTCCCACTCCATCGTAGCTCCAGGTGCCGCTGGTCCCAGAGCCGCTGGCTTCGCTAGAAGCCAGGACGACCTGGGTTGCGACACCGCTGCAGTCCAGAGTGAACGTCTTGTAGACCGTGTTGTCGGTCGCACTGGTGTAGGCGCTGTAGACGACAACGGTGAAGGACTCGCCTGCGGAAAGACCGCTTATCGCTGTGGCAGTGGAGGTTATGTCTGTGACTGTGCCCCCGTTCACACTGTATTTGTATGAACTGCTGGAAGCATCGCTGATCTTTATCTCAGGTGTTCCCACATAGGTGACGCCAGTTCCCGCATTCACGCTCGCGAATCCGGTGATGGTGACGCTCGTGTCGGACACTCCGACATCGAGCTCCTGGTCGTTGTAGGTCAGCGTGAACACGTCGAGAACTGCTGTCTCCGCCGTGCTAGCTGCTTCAGCCCCGCTGGCCGTGGGTACGACAAGGGCGACGGCCGCGATGGCCACGATCAGGACTCCGATCGCGGCGAGCAGCTTGGCCCTTTTCTCGGCGCCTTTGGCGCCATTTGTGTTCGTGTACATGATTTTGTGTTCCTCCCCGGCGCATGCCGAGAATTCGCGACAACCGACAACCCATCCCAAGATGCGATTCCCAATTGTCTGCAAACTCAGTACAATTACCCCTATTTAAACTCTACAAAACTGTAGTCAGAAACGGTATTGTTGAGATACTTCAAATCTGAAGAACGCAACATACTCGTTGATGTCCAACAATAAGTACATCCTGAACCGCAACCACGTCTTCGAGATGCTCATGTTCGCTCTCGAGAACGAGGGGTTCGCGGTGAGCGACACGCAGAACGTCGTCGCAACGAACTACAAGACGCTCGCGGACGTCTGCACCCTCCTCGAGGAGGACAGGCTGCTGACCACCCGCGCCTTCAGGCGCAGCAAGGTCGTCGAGCAGTTCTACCTCACCGAGAGGGGCAGGGCCGCAGCCCTCCTGCTCAAGACCGCCGCCCAGGTCATCAACGGCACCGCCGCGACCGACAAGGGCCCCGTCCGCGAGTTCCTCACCGCCAGGTACGGCGAGGACGCCCTGGACGGAATGGAGTGGCAGGAGAGGATCCCCCTCGAGAGCGCAGTCCTCGAGGAGGAGGCCGCGAGCAGGAAGACCAAGGGAGCCGCGCCGGCCGCGACGGGAGCGGAGCAGCAGGGTCGCTGAGGATGGATGGCCCATCCCGGGGGTCAGGGGTTTATATCAGGTCGCTCTAGCCGAGAACATGAAATCGGTTATCGTGCTGCTCGGACCCCCCGGCTCCGGGAAAGGTACCCAGGGAGAGATGCTCAGCGAGAAGCTCGGCTACACCAGGCTGTCCACCGGCGACATGCTCCGCGAGGCCGTCAGGAACGGGACCGAGCTGGGTCTCAAGGCCAAGGGCTACATGGACTCCGGCGCGCTGGTCCCCAACGACCTGATCATCGGCCTCATGAAGGAGAAGATCGCCCAGTCGAAGGGCGGTGTCATCCTCGACGGGTTCCCCCGCACGGTGGAGCAGGCCGACGCCCTCGCGCAGCAGGTCGAGGTCGACCTCGCCCTGGACCTCGACGTCCCCGACGAGGAGCTCGTCAACAGGCTCACCAAGAGGCGCTCGTGCCCCGGATGCAACGCCGTCTACCACCTCGTGTACAACCCCCCGAAGGCGGAGGGAGTGTGCGACAAGTGCGGCGGGCAGCTCTACCAGAGGGACGACGACAAGGACGAGACCGTCAAGAACAGGCTCAACGTCTACCGCGAGAACACGATGCCCCTGATCGGCTACTACGAGAAGAAGGGCGTCCTCACCGTGATCGAGGGGACCGGGTCCATCGACGACATCTTCGCCCAGGTGCAGAAGGCCGTCCAGTGATCCTCAGGGGGGCCACGGGCCCCCGCACAAACCCCTTGGAAACCCCTTACCCCCTTTCCCGCTGACAGATACCTTTAACTACAGCGAGGAAATGGGGGACTCAAACAGCCTCGTAGTGTAGCGGTCAATCATGCGGGACTCTGGATCCTGCGACCTCAGTTCGAATCTGAGCGAGGCTACCACTCTTCTCCACTATTCCACTCTGCTACGGGGACGCCCCGCGACGTCTGGCTCGGGCCCCGCGCACGTGTGCGTGCCAACCTATATCAATCGCGCACGGATTCAAGCACGCATGATCAGCAGAGACGTTGTTCTCGGCAACCTCGAGAAGTACAAGCTCGAGGAGGCCAGGATCGGGGTCCTCGCCTCCCACTCCGCCCTCGACACCTGCGAGGGCGCTGTGACGGAAGGATTCAGGACCGTCGCCGTCTGCCAGAAGGGCAGGGACGCGGCGTTCTCCAGGTACTTCAGATCCCAGAGGGCAGACGACGGGACACTCGTGAGGGGTATCGTCGACGACACAATCATGCTCGACAAGTTCGGGCAGATCATGCAGCCCGAGGTCCAGCAGGACATCATGTCCCGCAACGCGCTGTTCGTCCCGAACCGCTCGTTCACCT
>JAUNXZ010000126.1 GCA_030539515.1 Thermoplasmata archaeon | reverse complement strand
GTCGGCGTTCCTCGTGATGGAGGGGCTGTCCGGCAGGGAGTCCGACCCCAGGGAGGCCGCGCGGGAGTACGCGGTGGCGGGGACGCTGGACGGAAGCGAATGCTCGGGCACCGGGACGTGCGTTTACGCGGACGAGACCGGGAACGCCAGGTTCTTCGCCTTCGCGTTCGAGGTGTCCTCCGCGACAGCCTCGCGCACGGTCGAGTTCGGCATCGGGTTCGGGCTCGACGACTCGCCTCTCGAGATCTACACCTATGCGGGGACCGCCGAAGTTAACGGCGTGACCGCGGAGGTGTGGACCTACTCGGAGGGCGGGACGTCGTACACGTTCTGCATCGGGAGCCTGTGCACCGTGCTCCGCGCGACCGTATCGTCCGCGGACATGGAGGTCACCGGCGACATCGCCTCTTCGGAGTGATAGCAATGGCAAAGATCTCACTGAACCGCCTCTCTCGCGGCGCCAGCGGCCTCGGCAGCAGGATACGCGGCGCGGGCGGCGGGAGCCTCTCGGCCGAGGGATGCGACCCCGGGGAGGACACCATAATCAGGTCCTACGACCGGTACAAGCACACCAAGACCATGATGATCCTGGTGGTGCTCGTCCTGGCGATAATCCTGTTCGCCGTGGACATCGGCCTCGGGGCGTACAGGCTCGGCATCGCCGAGGTGTACGGAATCATATTCGACCGCATCCTCAACTGGATCCCCGTGTCGGACATGACCCTGGACCAGATAGTGGTCTGGGAGTACCGCATGCCGCGCGTCATCGTGGCCATCCTCGCCGGTATCGGCCTGGCCATGGCCGGCGCCGCCATGCAGAGCATGATGAAGAACCCGCTGGCCGACCCGTACACCACCGGAATCTCGTCGGGAGCCGCGTTCGGAGCGACCCTGGCGATCACGCTTGGGATAACCCTGCTCCCCGGCAACTACGGCACCGTCGTCAACGCGTTCGTGTGCTCGCTCATCCCCGCCGGGTTCATCATCCTGCTCTCGACGTTCCGCAAGCCCTCGCCGGCGATGATCATCCTGTCCGGTATCGCGCTGATGTACATCTTCAATGCGATCCAGACCTACATGATGCTGATCGCCGACCCCGACGCAGCGTCGTCCGTGTACGCGTGGACGGTCGGAACCCTCAGCTACGCCAGCTGGAGCAACATCCCGTTCATCCTCGCCGTGGTCATCGGCGGGGGCATCGTCCTGATGTACATGGCCCGCGTGCTCAACACCATGAACGCCGGCGACTCCTTCGCCAAGAGCATCGGGATAAACGTCAACCACGCCCGCATAATCGTGCTGATAACCATCTCCATCCTCGCCGCCGGGATCGTCTCGTTCACCGGGATCATCGGGTTCGTCGGATTGGTGGGACCGCACATCGCCCGCATGTTCGTGGGGTCGGACAACAAGATCCTGATCCCCGCCGCGGGTCTGATGGGAGCGTGCGTCATGCTCCTGGCGGACTGCGTGGTGCAGCTCGTGGGATCCTCGTCGATCCCCGTGGGAATCATCACCTCCATCATCGGAGGCCCGCTGTTCATGTTCCTGATCATCAGGCAGAAGAAGGAGGTGTGGTGACATGGTGATGACCATCAAGGCGGAGAACCTGTGCGTCAGGTACGGGGACACGCTCGTGTGGGAGAACATCAACCTGGACCTCAACGAGCCGGGGCTGGTGAGCATCCTCGGTCCCAACGGAGTGGGGAAGTCCACCTTCATGTACACCATCAACAGGATCCTTGATCCGACGGAGGGGCACATCTACCTGGACGGGAAGGACGTGGCGGAGATGTCCTACAAGGACATCGCCAAGCGCATCGCGTACGTGCCGCAGGCGTCCGGCGAGACGTTCGCCATGACCGTCATGGACACGGTGCTCATGGGGAGGTACCCCACTCCGGCTTCGTCACCACGAGGGAGGACAAGGAGATCGCCGTCCGCTCGCTGAAGCTGATGCACATGGGCGAGTACGCCATGAGGGACTTCAACGAGCTGTCGGCGGGGCAGCACCAGAGGGTGATGATCGCCCGCGGGCTGGCCCAGATGCCCGACCTGCTGATGCTCGACGAGCCCACGTCCAACCTGGACATCTACCACCAGATCTACACCATGCAGCTCCTGCACGAGATAGCGCACGAGCGCGGCATCATGGTGCTCATCATCTGCCACGACCTCAACACCGCGTCGAGGTTCTCGGACCGCGTGATCATGTTCTCCAAGGGCAAGGTCCGCGCGGACGGGACGTCCAAGGAGGTCATAACCCCGGAGATCATATCCGAGGTGTACAAGGTGAAGGCCGACGTGCAGGAGGTGGACGGCCGCCCCTACGTGATATTCCACGCGGGGGAGCTGGACATCCACGACGACCCGGAGAACGACCAGTACATGGCCCAGACCGGCATGGAGCCGGACAACGAGACCGAAGAGGCATCCACAGCGGAGGCCTGAAGAAACCGGGAGGGCACGGCCCTCCCATTCCCGTTTTCCCCCGCACGAAGAGAGGACTGATTCGAAGGTGTCGTCTAACAAGGATCTCGACAAGCTGCTGGGGGACCCGAAGGTCGCCATCAAGAGCATGGTGATGGCGTTCCTGATCGCGTTCGCCGTGGTGGAGATAAACCAGTTCGTGGACACATTCTGGGTGTCCGGGCTCGGCTCCGTGTCCAGTTCCGCGGTGTCCACCGTGGTCCCGATCTACGGGCTCATGATGTGCGCCGGGCTGGGGATCGCCACGGGGGCGACCACGTCGATAGCGTTCCACCTGGGGAGGAGCGACAGGGCCTTCGCCGGGAAGCTGGCCGGGAACGCGCTCATCCTCGGAGTGGTCCTCGCGATTATCTCGTCCATCCTGGTGTTCCTTCTGGCGGAGACGGCCATCGACATCATGGGGGCCGGGAGCATCAAGGACGAGAGCATGAGCTACCTCATGCCGTACATCCTGATGTCCCCCGCGCTGCTGTGCGAGACCATCATCGCGGGGATACTCCGCGGGGAGGGGGCGGCGAGGAAGTCCACCGTCGTCCAGATGAGCGCCGCGTGCTTCAACATGGTCATCGACCCCATCCTGATCTACGGGCTGGGGATGGGCGTGTTCGGTGCCGGGCTCGCAACGGCGGTGTCCGCGCTGCTTTCCTTCATCCTGGGGATGAGCTGGTACATGAGGGGCAGGATGACCCTCACCCTGGACCGCTCGTGCTTCCGCCCGGACCGCGAGGCGATCCGCGGCGTGATGGACGTGGGCGGGCCGAAGACGGTCCAGAGCCTCATATCCAACACCACGGACCTGGTCCAGCGCGTGTTCCTGATCGCCGCCGGGGGGACGAACAGCGTCCTGTTCTACAACTACGCCTGGAAGTACATCGCGCTGATCAACCTGCCCGGGAAGGCCTACGAGAACGCGATGATACCCGTGTGCTCGGCGGGATACGGCCAGGGGGACCTGGAGAAGATGCGGGAGGGATTCAGGTACACCACGAAGGTCGTGGTGGGCATCGGGCTGTTCTTCACCGTGTTCCTGCTGCTCCTGTCGGAGCCGCTGATGGCCATCCTCACCTACGAGGAGTCCATGGCCGCCCTGAGGCCGGAGTTCGTGTGGACGCTCCGCGTGTCCGCGTTCCTGGTGCCCTTCGCTGCGCTCATGGGCGTGGGCTCGTCCATGCTCCAGACGATGAAGAAGGCCAAGACCTCGATGTACTTCTACTTCCTCTGGGGGTTCGTGAAGCTGGCGCTGTACGCGGTGTCGGCGTACGCGTTCGGCTCCTTCGAGGGCATCATCTACAGCATGGTGGCCGTCCATGTGTTCGGCGCCGTGTGCCTCATGTACATGGGCCGGAGGGAGTTCGCCAAGCTCGAGCGGGAGTTCGAGCTCGCGAAGGCCTCCGAGGGAACCGACGCCTGAGTCCGGACAGCACCCTCCGGACACGGCGCTCCCTCGCGCATAACTCTTCGAGACAGGCTTCCATCTCCTCCGCGATGCTGCTGTCCAGGTAGATTGCCTGGCGTCCAAGCGCCGTGGTCCTCAAATACTCCCTCCCGGTCCGGAGGTCGATGGTGCAGGCCAGATACCCGACGTCCTTCAGCCTCCTGATCTGG
>JAUNXZ010000125.1 GCA_030539515.1 Thermoplasmata archaeon | reverse complement strand
TCGTCGAACCTGTCGTTCCCGAAGAGGCCCTCGATGCGGGCCTCCGTGACCCTGAAGCGGTCGGCGGGGCTGAGGTCCAGGGACTCGAGGTACTCGCCCGCGGTAATCGCCAGCTTGTAGTTGTGGTCCTCTCCGGCCCTCCCCATCAGGTCGATGAGCAGCGCGAGGCCGGACGACGTGTCGATCCCGTTCAGGTACCTGCGGACCCTCACCTTGTCCTGGGAGGAGAGCTCCGTGTACCATCCGTCGAGTCCGGTCGCCGATATCTGAGCCGGGATTTCGTCTGCCATGGGCGGTGAATCCCCCGACGGGGTTATAATGATTGGTCGCCGGATTCGACGGTGACGTAGGGCCTGGGCGCGTGCGTCTCCTTGGTGCAGAGGATGTCCGCGGTCCAGACCATCTGGCCCTCGAACTCCTGCGACCTCGCGAGGCAGTTCCTCCCGCAGTACCTGCAGTGGAAGGGCTGGCACGGGACGGAGTTGATGGACGTCTCGACGGCGTCCCCGTACTTGGCACGGATTGCCTCGTCGATCTCGTCGTTCTCCTGGGCCTGCTGCTCCACGGTCATGGTCCTGGGGTACACGACCTTCACGTTCGCGTAGATCTTTGGGCCGTACTTGATCAGGCGGAGGTTGTACACGTCGATCCAGTCGTCGTGGCGGTACTCGTTGATCGTCTCGGTGACCTCGTCGAGGAGGTCGTCGTCCGCGGTGTCCATGACCTCGTCCACGGCGCGCTTCATGACGCCGATGCCGGTTCCGATGATTATGATCCCGAAGATTGCCGCGATCGAGGAATCCAGCCAGGTGGCGTCGTATCCCATGCTCTCCGCGATGAAGACCACGACCAGTCCGATGAGGATACCTATCGAGGAGTACGTGTCGGAGCAGAGGTGCTTCCCGCTCGCGACGAGCGCGGGGGAGCGGGTCTTGTTGCCCCTGCGGATGGCCGCGCGTCCCACGACGTAGTTGGCGACCGCCGCGAGGGCGATGAGAACGAGACCGATGTCCAGCTTGTCGGTGATGTCGCCGGGATGGATGAAGGACTCGATGGTCTCGTAGATGATGACCGCGCCGGCGACGATGATCATGGACCCCTCGATGGCCGAGGAGATGATCTCCACCTTCCCGTGCCCGAAGGGGTGGTCCCTGTCGGCGGGCTGGGCGGAGAGGTAGAGCGCGTAGATGCCGACGCACGCGGCGACGACGTTGACGATGGATTCCGTGGCATCGGTGAAGATCGCCACGGAGCCCGTCAGCCAATAGGCAACGTACTTGATGATCAGAAGGGTGAATCCGAGGACCACCACGATCTTCTGGAATTCGAAGTTCTCGTCCGCCGCATTGGCCATGCATCGTCGAGATGTTGCGGGATTATAGGCTTTTTTGATTAGAATATCCTAAGATTATCACAAAAAGGATAACCGGAAATGAGTTTCAAATGTTTAGACTAGTCTAGCGATAGTTAGGTGCGCTTATAAAGGGTATAAAAGCCGGGGGCGGGTGGAGCCCGTCTCCGGCATGTTTCACCTGCCGCCGTCGCATCCGCAGCCGCATCCCGCCCCGTCCTCGACGGTGCGGCGCCAGTCCCCCAGCACGTGGTGCACCCAGCAGTCGTCGGCCCCGGAAGACTCCCTCATCACCAGCGCCAGGGTGTACGAGAGCTCCCTCACGGTTGCCCCCTCCTCCAGCGCCTCCCTGAAGTGCTTCCTCACGCAGGGCTCGCTCCTGGACTTGACGGCCAGGGCGAAGCACATGAGCTGGTAGGTCTTCCTGTCGAACGGCATGGACGCCTCGAAGTCCGCGTAGTAGGCGTCCAGGGCCCCCGTGACCTCGGGGCAGAACTCCTCCAGCATCCTCATGCGCCCACCAGCCCGTGCTTCCCCATGATCTCCGCCACCTCGTCGGCCGACAGCACCCTGCCGACCGAGACGACCTCCCTCCCGAACACCAGCGCCGGCGTCCTCATGACGCCGAACCCTGCTATCGCCCGGACGTCGGTGACGTACCCGACGGTCAGCCCGGATCCCGTCCTGCGGACGGCCTCCTGCGTGTTCTCCAGCAGGGCCTCGCAGCTCCTGCATCCCGACCCGAGGACGAGGATGTCCCCGTGGTCCGGCACCTCCGTGCCCTTCGATTCCTTCCTTCCGAACATGTTGATCGGCTCCATACCGCGGAGACCAGGTTGAACGCGTACCCGATGACGACTATCCCCGCCACGACCACGGAGAAGAACACGGCCAGCAGCCTCGGCTTCATGACGCTCCTGAGCATCATGATCGACGGCAGGGACATGGCCGTGACGCCCATCATGAACGCCATGATCGTCCCCGCCCCAACGCCCTTGGCCAGGAGGGCCTCGGCTATGGGGATGGTCCCGAAGATGTCGGCGTAGATCGGCACCCCTATGAGCGTGGCGATGACCACTGACAGTGGGTTCCCGTCACCGAGCACCGCCTGGACGGCATCCTCCGGGATCCAGTTGTGGATCAGCGCCCCGACGAGGACCCCGACGAGGATGTACTTCCACACCCTGCCGACAGTCCTGCGCGTCTCCGACGCGGCGAACGAGCACCTCTCGCGGACGTCCATGGCGCCGTCCCCTCCCGCTTCCGCCGCGGCGGACCCGTCCGGCCTGGCGAACTCCTCTATCTGGTCCTCCATGCCCATGCGCTCGATCACCGTCCCCCCGGCAACCGCCAGGACGATGCCGGTGACCACGTACAGGACGGCCATCTCCGGCCCGAAGACGCCCATCAGCACGATGAGCGCCGCCAGGTCGACGAACGGCGACGAGATGAGGAATGAGAGGGTGACGCCCAGCGGGAGCCCTGCCTTGCTGAACCCGATGAAGATGGGGATGGACGAGCAGCTGCAGAACGGCGTGACCGTCCCCAGCAGCGCGCCCGCCGTGTTGCCCCTCACTCCGCGGAGCCCGCCCAGCACGCGGCGTGCCCTCTCGGGCGGGAAGTAGCTCTGGATGTAAGAAACGACGAAGATCAGGACCACCAGGAGGATGAGGATCTTGACCGTGTCGTAGAGGAAGAACTGGATGCTCGCGCCGATCCTGTCGGCGGTGTCCACGCCGAGCGCTTCCAGCGCCAGCCCCACCGCCTCGTTCAGCCACCGCATCCCCAGGACCTGGTCCTGGATGAAATCCCATGCTCCCGCGAACATCCGCCCCCGGACGCCTCTTCGGCCTCCGGGGCATTCATAGATGATTATCTATATAGATACATCGACAATCGTCTATCTTGACCGGCCCGCCGGAAGCCTCGGAGTCGTCCGCCAGGGACGAGAGGTACGCCGACAGCTCCCTGAACGCCCCTGGATCCAGCGAGTAGTGGGACCACTGGCCGCTCCTGCGGACCCTCACGAGCCCGCACCTCTGGAGTATGGCCATGTGGTGGGAGAGGGTGGGCTGCGTTATCTCAAGCGCCTCCAGTATCTTGCATGCGCACAGCTCGCCGCCCCTGAGCATCTCGACTATGCGCAGCCTGTTCTGGTCCGAAAGCGCCTTGAAGGCCTCCACCTGCATGGTCCCCCGTATGCATAGACGGTTATGAATACTGCATGGCCGTCGGTGCCCGGTGGCCGCGGATGCGAACCTGCGGTCCTTGGCGCAGTACAGCACGAACAGCAGCGCGATGAACAGGGACACGAATCCCATCAGGGCGCAAAGGTCCGTGATGCTGTCGTTCACCACGTACGCCAGGAGCGGCACGCTGACCAGCGAGATGGCGAACTGGCCGAAGTTCATGAACGTGGAGTAACCGCCCATGATCTTGCCGGAGTTGGACCCGGTGGCCTCCCCCGCGAGGGTGTTGGTCACCGCCGGCGTGATCAGACCGACGCCGGCTCCCGCGAGGATCATGGTGAGCATGACGACGTACACGTCGGGGAGCACGAGCAGGATGGCCATCCCGAAGCCGATGACGGCGAACCCGCAGGCCATGACCATGAACGGGCGGATGTGCGACACGATGCGCCTGTAGAACACCGCCACGATGGCGTTGACTATGCCCGTGATCCCCAGGTACACCCCGACCATGGAGGTGCTGATGCAGTTCGCCGTGTTCGGATCCTCCAGGAACGTGGGCAGCTTGGTGGGGATCAGGAAGAAGATCATCTGAC
>JAUNXZ010000124.1 GCA_030539515.1 Thermoplasmata archaeon | reverse complement strand
GAGAACATCGACCTCGAGGTCTCCGTGCACGTCCGCGTCGGGTTCCCGGAGCTCCTGTCGGACAAGGCGGATCTCCCAGAGGTGGACATCGCCTTCGTGTTCCGCGCGAACCTCGCGTCGCTCACCCGCGTCCTCGGCACGGACACCGGCGAGCCCGGGATAGAGTTCGGGCTGGTGATAAGGGACTGCCCGAAGGCCGCCATTCCCACCAAACTCGGTCCGAAGGAGGGCATGGAGCACGACCTCTGGCTCTTCAAGGCCACGATAGAGTTCGGATGACGGGCCGGGGACCCCTCCGGAATGACCACCCGGAGGGGCCGACCCCAGCCCTTTTATCCGCGTGCGCGATGGGGTTGACTATGGCCGCGATGGACTTCAAGATCCCGACTGTCCTCACATCCGAGGAGCTCATGGAGAAGGCTTTCCACAGGGCGTCCAAGATCCACAAGACGGGGACCAACTCCCTGGACACGAGGAAGAAGACGGCTCTGGCGAAGGTCACAGCATCGGGCGACATCGTGGTGACCGCCCTCAAGGGCTACGTCGACAGGTTCCCCAGGCTCGACAAGGAGGACGACTTCCTCCCGGAGCTGGTGGACATCGTCATCGGCATCGACCGCTACAAGAAGGCGCTCGGCGCGGTGAACTGGTGCGCCACCAAGGCGGACAAGCTGAAGAACGACACCCTGAGGGACATCCGCAGGACCAAGGACCCGGAGATCGTCGAGGCGACCAGGAGGAGCTTCTACGGCAGGCTCAACTCCTACGTCGACCGCATATCCGACGACCTGGCCTTCCTGCAGGACGCCAAGAACAAGTTCAGGAAGCTCCCCGCCGTGGACCCGTCCATGCCGACCATCGTGGTCGCCGGGTTCCCCAACGTCGGCAAGAGCAACCTCGTCACGGTGCTCTCCTCCGCGGAGCCGGAGATCGCCCCCTACCCCTTCACCACGAAGGGAGTGATCGTGGGCCACATCCAGGACGACTGGAGGAAGTACCAGATCATCGACACCCCCGGCCTGCTGGACAGGGAGTTCGACAAGAGGAACGCCATCGAGAAGCAGGCCGTCCTCGCTCTGAGATACCTGACCGACGTGATGCTCTTCGTCATCGACCCCTCGGAGACCTGCGGGTTCCCCATGGAGATGCAGGAGCGCCTCCTCGACACCGTGAAGAAGGGATTCCCCGGCGTCGTGATCATCGAGGCCGAGAGCAAGTGCGACATCCTGAAGAGCGGCGACGGCAGGATGTTCTTCTCCGCCCAGACCGGCGAGGACATGGACGTCCTCACCGAGAGGATCCTCGAGGAGCTTCGCTCCGTCGCGCGCCGCAAGGCCGCGGAGGCCCCGATCGAATGAGCGGACCCGCGTTCAGCGAGGAGATGGCCGGCTACTTCGCCGAGCTCTCCCGCAAGAAGGACGAGTGCTACGAGATCGCGGGGAAGGCCCGCGCCATGGGCTACGACCCCTTCACCGAGGTCGAGGTGCCGCAGGCGGAGGATCTCGCATCGCGCTGCGAGAAGCTGCTGGCCGATTATCACGTCGAGGGCGTCGCCGAGGACATCCGCAGGCTGACCGCCGAGCACGGGAACCGCGAGCTCGTGGCGCTGATGGTGGCCAAGGAGATGGCCAAGCGCCCCGCCGAGAGCACCGAGAAGGCCCTGGACAGGGCCGTCAGGGTCGGATTGGCGGTTCTCACCGAGGGAATCCTCGTCGCGCCCCTGGAAGGAATAGCGGACACCAAGATCGGCAAGAACGCCGACGGCTCCACGTACGTGGACCTGATCTTCGCCGGACCCATCCGCGCCGCGGGAGGTACGGGACAGGCCATGAGCGTGCTCATCGCCGACGTCGTCAGGACCGAGCTGGGCATAGGCAAGTACATCCCCACCGAGGGCGAGATCGCCAGGTTCGACGAGGAGATCCCGCTCTACAAGCAATGCCAGCACCTGCAGTACACCCCCACGTCCGAGGAGATAGACCTCATCGTGAGGAACTGCCCCGTCTGCGTCGACGGCGAGGGCACCGAGCAGATGGAGATCTCCGGTTTCAGGGACCTCCCCAGGATCGAGACCAACAGGGTCAGGGGAGGCGCGTGCCTGGTCATCGCCGAGGGCATGTGCCAGAAGGCGTCCAAGCTGAAGAAGCACGTGGACAAGCTGGGCATGCCCGGATGGGAGTTCATAGGCAAGTTCCTGGACGCCCACAAGACGGAGAAGAAGGCCGAGGACCCGGATGCCCCGAAGAGGGTCGAGCCCAAGGAGAAGTACCTGATGGACATCGTCGCCGGGCGCCCGATCTTCGGGCACCCCTGCAAGGTCGGCGGGTTCAGGCTCAGGTACGGCAGGGCGAGGACCTCCGGTCTGGCGTCCCTCGCCTACAGCGTCGGCGCCATGTACGTCATGGACGAGTTCATGGCCATCGGGACGCAGATCAAGATCGAGAGGCCGGGGAAGGCCAGCGTGGTCACCCCGTGCGACGAGCTGGAGGGGCCCACCGTGCTCCTCAGGAACGGCGACCTCGTCTACTGCGGGACCGCCAAGCAGGCCCTCGCCGTCCGCGACCAGATCGTCGAGATCGTGGACAACGGCGAGATACTCGTACCGTTCGGCGAGTTCTGCGAGAACAACCACACACTCGTGCCCTGCGGGTACCCCGTCGAGTGGCACGAGCTCGAGATAAAGGAGAAGGGCGAGCTGCCCGCGGACTGGAAGAACCCGACCTACGCGAGGGCCAAGGAGATGTCCGCGGCCATGGGCGTCCCGCTCCACCCCAAGTTCAACCTGTTCTGGTCGGACTACCCTCTGGACAGGGTGCAGGCCCTCAGGGAGCACATCCTCGCCACGGGACAGTTCGACGGGACGAACCTATCGGTCGAGAAGGAGCCCGTGTCCAAGCGCATGCTGGAGGACCTGTGCGCCCTGCACATCGTCAGGGACGGCCGCGTCATCATCGACGAGAGGTACTCCGAGCCCATGCTAGACTGCCTGGGCATCCGCCACGAGAACAACACGCTCACGGCGGGACCCGCCCTCGAGGGCAGGGACACCCTGGACGCCATATCGAAAGCCGCCGGATACGAGGTCCGCGCCCGCGCCATGACCCGCATCGGCACCAGGATGGGCCGTCCGGAGAAGGCGAAGGAGCGCGAGATGACCCCCAAGGTCCACTCCCTCTTCCCCGTGGGCAAGGACGCCGACTCCGGGAAGGAGATGAACGCCGCGATAGCCGTGGCGAGGAGCGCGCCCACCAACAGGAGCGGCGGGAGGCCCGAGGTCGTCGTCGACGTCGGGAACAGGATCTGCCCCGGGTGCAAGAAGTACACCTACAGGAACTGGTGCAGGGAGTGCAACCTCCACACCGAGTACGTGCCGAGGAAGAACAACTTCGGCAACATGGGCCCCGCCGAGATGCCCATCTGCCTGGAGGACGAGTACAAGGCGGCCCTGGAGATGGTCGGCGAGAGGCCCGGCTCCGAGCTGAAGTGCCTGGACACTCTAATCTCCAAGACGAAGACATGCGAGGCCGTCGAGAAGGGTATCCTCAGGCAGAGGAACGGCGTCAGCTGCTTCAAGGACGGTACCATCAGGTTCGATATGACCGACATCCCCCTGACGCACTTCAAGCCCAGGGAGATCGGACTCAGCATAGAGAAGGCCCACGAGCTGGGCTACACGCACGACTGGAACAGCGATCCCCTCACGGATCCGGAGCAGATCTGCGAGCTCAAGGTCCAGGACATCATCCCCGCCAAGGACTGCGGGGACTATCTGGTGAAGGTCGCCGCCTTCCTCGACGACGAGCTGGAGAAGTTCTACAGGCTCCCCAGGTACTACAACGTCCAGAACAGGTACGACCTCATCGGCCACGTCACGTTCGGACTCGCGCCGCACACGTCCGGAGGGATCCTGTGCAGGATCATCGGCTACGCCGACGTCCGCGGATGCTACGGGCACCCGTTCTTCCACGCCGCGAAGAGAAGAAACTGCGACGGCGACGAGGACTGCGTCATCCTCGCCCTCGACGGTCTCCTGAACTTCTCGAAGACCTTCCTCCCGGACCGCCGCGGAGGCCTCATGGACGCCCCTCTGGTCCTGACCACGAGGCTCGACCCCAACGAGATCGACAAGGAGGCCCACAACGTGGACTGCCTCC
>JAUNXZ010000123.1 GCA_030539515.1 Thermoplasmata archaeon | reverse complement strand
GGATCCTCCAGGAACGTGGGCAGCTTGGTGGGGATCAGGAAGAAGATCATCTGACACATGAAGACGGCCAGGTAGCACACCGCCACCAGCCTCATGTTGGCCTTCCTGCCCGTCTCGACGGGGTGGTCCGGCCTCTCGACGGGCGAGGGCTCCCTCATGGACAGGACGCACAGCAGGATGATCGGGACGCCTATGAGGTAGACGAGGAACGGCTCGCGCCAGCTGAACCCGGCCAGCCATCCGCCAGTGGACTCCAGCACGAGCGCTCCGATGCCCATCGCCGCGCTCTGGTACCCGAGGACCTTCACGCGGGACGCGCCGGTGTAGTACTCGGCCATCAGAGCGGTAACGGCGGCGGACAGCCCGCCGATGCCCACACCGAGGACGAACCTCATCACGAGCATGACGTTGAGGTCGTCCACGAAGAACCCGGCCACCCCGGCGATGGTGAAGATCGCCAGGGAGACCACGAGGGTGCGGACCTTGCCGAAGCGGTCCGCGATGATGCCGATGCCCATGCCGGTGACCGCGACGGCCAGGGACGGCAGGGTGATGATCAGCGAGACGGCGAACTCCGACGAATCCGGGAAGTACGCCTGTATGAGCGGCAGCGCGGGCGCGACGGCCGCTCCGCCCATCAGCATGAGCATGGAGGTCAGAAGCATCGCAACCAGGGTGAGCTTGGTAGGCCTGAACGGCCCCTCAGCCCTTGTTGATTTCATGCGCCGGATAAAGTGAGGGCGGATATAAACCCAGCACGGGGCATCCGACCGGGTAGTGCGCACAGGGGACTCCGTAGTCCCCGGATCAGACATCCGCTGTCGTGCCCTTGCCCCTCAGCAGGGAGGCCAGGGTGCCGACGACGCACATCCCGAGGCACACCACGAAGGACATGTGCATGACGTCCACGAAGAGCCCGTAGTTCTCCGGCACGAGGTTGTCCGACCCGCCCATGACCAGGGAGATGAACAGCATGGCGATCCCCATGCTCACCATCATGCCGGTCTGCCTCATGACCGCCACCACTCCCGAAGCCTCGCTGGTCTCCTCCCTGCGGACGGCGCCCATGATGACCGACGTGTTCGGGGCGGAGAACATCCCCAGGCCGAACCCGACGATGAGCATCGTCGCCAGCACCAGGGGGAGGTCGAGCTCCGTCCCGTAGAGCATGAACAGCGACACCCCGCATCCCGTTATGACCATCCCCGCCGTAGGCAGGATGCGCTTGTCCTGGACGCGGTCCGACAGGCGGCCGAACATCGGCGTCATGAAGGCCTGGACGCCCGCCTGGACGAGCATCAGCATGCCCGCCTCCGTGGCGGTCATCGCGCCGATGCTCTGGAGGTACAGCGCCATGAAGTAGGAGATCGAGTAGGACGCGGCGTAGTTGAGGAACGCCGCCACGCAGGACCCGGAGAACACCCTGGACCTGAACAGGCGGACATTCAGCAGGTAGTTGGGGATGCGCAGCTGCCACGCCACGAACAGGGCGATGAACACGATGCCGACGGCAAGCGACGCGAACGCCCATCCGTTGGGCATGTTGACAACACCGAGCATCGACAGCACTATCCCGATGCCGTACAGGACGGTGCCCGCCAGGTCCATCCTCTGCCCCCTGTCCGGCGAGATCTCGTGCCTGAAGAAGGACATGCAGATGATGGACGCGACCGCCAGCGGGATCACCAGCAGGAACAGGGCGTGCCACCCGATGAGGTCGTTCAGGGCGCCTCCGAGCGGGGGCCCCGCCGCGAGCCCGATGTAGACGCACATGGTCTGCACGCCTATGGCGCCTCCCCTGGCGCTGCCCGGGAAGACGTCCGTGATCAGCGATATGCTGGTCGACGAGATGGCAGCGGCTCCGGCGCCCATCATCACCCTGCAGGCGATGAGCCACCAGAACGACGGCGAGAACACCGCCAGGACGCAGGCGACCAGGATGATCGCCAGGCCTGTCAGGTACATCCGCTTCTTGCCGAATACGTCGGCGGCCTTGGAGAACGGCACCATGAAGACGACGGATGCCAGAAGGAAGGCCGTGTTCACGTAGGCGAGCTGGTGGGAGCCTACGGAGAACTCCCCGTCGATGCTCACGAGCGAGAGGTTCATCATCGTGCTCAGGAGCGGGGTGATGAATCCGGAGACGCACGCCGCGAGGAGGACCAGCCTCCTCTCCCCAACAGTGTACTCCGAGTCCGCCATTTGACCAGCTCCTGCCGCACGCGGATAAGGGGCGGCGGCCACCCTTCCGAGTGGCCGTCGCATTATTTCAAGTTTGGTCAGGCCCCGCTGGCCTGGGACGAGAACCTGCGGTCCTTGGCGCAGTACAGCACGAACACGACGGCCACCACGATGGCGACGATTCCCATGATGCCGAACAGGTCCGGGATGCTGTCGCTGACCATCGCCAGGAGCGGGACGCTCAGCAGCGAGATGGCGAACTGGCCGAAGTTGAGGAAGGTCGAGTACCCACCCATGATCTTTCCTGAGGTGGAGGACGTGGCCTCCCCCGCCAGCGTGTTGGTCACGGCGGGGCAGATCATCCCTATCCCGGCACCGGCCAGGATCATCGTCACGAGAGCGGTGTAGATGTTCGGGGACACCATCGGCGCGACCATTCCGAGCCCCATGATGCCGAACCCGAGCCCGATGATCATGAACGGGCGGATGTGGGAGACGATGCGCCTGTAGAACAGCGCCACGATGGCGTTCATCACGCCGTTCGCACCGAGGTACAGCCCGACGGTGGACGCGTCCAGGTGGTTCGCGAGCGAATCGTCCTCCAGGAACGTGGGCATCTGCGTGGGCAGCAGGAACGACATGGTCTGGCAGACGAAGATCGCGATGTACAGCACGAGGATGAGCCTCTTGTTGGCCGGGCGGGTCTGGCGGGCCTCGCCGTCACCCTCGGACGCCTGCATGAAGGCGGGCTCCCTCATGGACGCTATGCACAGCAGGAGAATCGGGATGCCGATGAGGTACACGAGGAAGGGCTCGCGCCAGCTGAACGCCGCGAGGGAACCTCCGGTGTACTCCAGGATGAGCACTCCCATGCCCATCGCGGCGACCTGGTAGCTCAGGACCTTCACGCGGGCGGCGCCCATGTAGTACTCCGCCATCAGCGCCGTCACGGCGGCGGAGATCCCTCCGATGCCGACACCGACGATGAACCTCATCACGAGGATGAGCATGAGATCGTCCAGGAAGAAGCTCGCCACACCGGCGACGGTGAAGACAACGAGGGACACCCCGAGCGTCCTGACCTTGCCGTACCTGTCGGCGATGGTGCCGAGCACCATGCCGGTGAGACCGACCGCCAGTGACGGGAGCGTGATGATCAGGGAGACCGCGAAGGTCTGGTCCGGGAACGCCGCGTTGATGAGCGGCAGGGCCGGGGCCACCGCCGCGCCGCCCATGAGCATGAGCATGGACGCGAGGAGCATCGCGACCAATGTCAGCTTGGTTGGCTTGAACGGACCCTTGTCCTTGCTTTTAGCCATGTGTCGCGTCAAACTACGCCAGTATTAATAGCCATGTTTTTCAAGTGGAAACGATGGTATACAAATGTTCGAACGCTCCCGCGCGCACGCTGTTTTTTATCGGGGCGCGTGCATGGCGTCGGCATGGATGCCACCCCGAGGATACCGGAGATAGCGGAGAGGATACGCGCCCTCCGCGACATGTGCGGATTCACGACGGAGGAGATGGCCGAGGCGACGGGAGTGACCGTGGAAGAGTATGAAAAACTCGAGACCGGCCACGAGGACTTCGGGTTCACCTTCCTGTACAAATGCGCCGAGAAGCTCGGGGTGGACATAATCGAGATCATAACCGGGAGCAACCCCCGCCTCAGCGGGTTCACCATGGTGAAGTCCGGCGAGGGGCTCCCCATCAAGAGGCGCGAGGGCTTCACCTATTACCACCTGGCGCCGACGTTCAAGGACAAGATCTCCGAGCCCTTCCTCGTCTATGCGCCGTTCATAGCGGAGGAGCAGGACTCCGAGATCGCCCTCTCCCGCCACGTGGGCCAGGAGTTCGACTACATCATCTCGGGAACGCTCAGGTTCTCCCACGAGGGCAGGACCGTGGACGTCGGTCCCGGCGACTCGCTGTACTACGACTCCGGGAAGGGGCACGGGATGATCGCCACCTCGAGGGAGGG
>JAUNXZ010000122.1 GCA_030539515.1 Thermoplasmata archaeon | reverse complement strand
CGCGCATGCCGGAGAGGGCGAACCCGTCGCCGAACTCCACGCCCTTGCACGCCGGTATGCCGAACATCGCCTTGGCGAGCTCGGCGTCCAGCGCCTCGAACCAGATGCCCCCGAATCCGATCGGGAGCCCGGTGATGACGCACTCCACGACGCCCCCGACGGAGTCCTTGGCCTCGCCGGCCGCTTCTATGCAGGCGCGCATCCTGTCGTCCAGATCCTGGGAGCAGGCGCGGGTGGCGTAGCCGCGGGACGCGTAGGCGTCCTCGGATGAGCGGTTTTCCGGGTCCTTGACGTCGCCTATCGAGCGGGAGAACGCGTCGACGCTCACGCCCTCGGCGGCGATCATCTGCTTCGCCACGGCACCGGCTGCGACGATCGCTGCGGTGAGCCTCCCGGAGAACTGTCCGCTTCCGCGGAGGTCGTGGTCCGGGAACTTGAGTAGGGCGGGCAGATCGGCATGCCCCGGGCGGGGCGTGTCGTAGAACTTCATGTACTTCGAGCCGTCGGTGTTGCCGTTGGCGATCCTCATGAGGATGGCGTCGCCTGTGGCCTTCCCGTCGAGCACGCCCTGGACGAACTCCACCTCGTCGGCCTCCCTCCTGGGGGTGCCGATCTTGCCGGTGGGCTTCCTGAGGGCCATCTCGGCGCGGACCGCGTCCATGTCGATGGCGAATCCGGAGGGAACACCCTCGAGGATGCCCCCGACGCAGGGTCCGTGGCTCTTGCCGAACAGCGTGAACCTGACCTTGGAGCCGGTCTCGTACATCACTCCGCCTCCGACTTCAGCCCGATCTTGGCCATGGCGGCCGGGAATCCCGGATACGAGACGGCGGCGCACTCGGGGTCGTCCATGGAGACGGGCCCGTCGCACACGATGGAGGCGACGGCGGCGGACATCATGATGCGGTGGTCGCCGTGGTGGACGACCCTCCCGCCCCTGAGCCTCGGCACGCCGCGGATGATGCATCCGTCGTCCGTGCCCCTGGCGTCTCCGCCCAGGTCGTTGATCATGCGGACCGTGGTCTCGATCCTGTCGCTCTCCTTGAAGCGGAGCTGCGGGGCGCCGTACAGCCTGCTCTCGCCCTTGGCGGTGCTCAGCAGGACGGCGACCACCGGGAACAGGTCGGGTATGCTGCCCATGTCGATCTCGCACGCGTTCAGCTCGGACCTCTCGACGGTGGCGCTGCGGCCCTCGACGCGGACCTTGGCCCCGGCCTGCGCCAGGATGTCCATGATCCTCTTGTCCCCCTGTGGGTCGGACGGGTCCATTCCCGACGCGGTGCACCTGCCTCCCAGCGCGCCCGCGACGAGCGGGAACGCGGACGACGAGTAGTCCGCGGGGACGAAGTAGTCGTACGGCCTGTATCCGGTGGACGCGACGGTGAAGACGTTTCCGTCCCTCGTGGCGTCTGCGCCGAACAGGCGCATCATGTGCGTCGTGACATCGAGGTACGGCGCGGAGACCATGCCTCCCTCCACGGTTATGATGGAGCCGCCCTTCAGCATCGGCGCGGTGAGCAGGAGCGACGTGATGAACTGGGAGCTGACGCTCCCCTTGATCGAGACGGAGCCTCCGCGGTTGGGTCCCTGGACCGTGACCGGCGGGAGCCCTCCGTTGGACGCGCAGGTGACGCCGCAGGACTCCAGCGCCTCCAGGAGAGGCCCCATGGGCCTCTTCTTCAGGGAGTCGTCCCCGGTTATCGTGACGGGCCTGTCGAACATGGAGCAGAGCCCGGTGAAGATCCTCATGGTGGTCCCGGAGTTCTTGGCGTCCACCGGAACCGTCGGCGCGGACAGGTTCCCGCCGTCGACGGTGGCGGTGTCCCCGTCCACGGACACGGATGCGCCCATGGCCCTGCAGGCGTCGATGGTCGCCAGCGTGTCGGCGGACAGGAGGCAGTTGCCCAGGACGGACCTGCCCTGCGCCATGGAGGCGAGGAACAGCGCCCTGTGGGTGTGGCTCTTGGAGGGAGGGGGCGACGTCTCCCCGTCGATCTCCCCTCCGCGGAAAACGATCTTGCTCATCGGAGTCACCTGGTTGAAGTGAGAATTGTTTCGTCGGGCGCCAGGCCCATGTCCCCCGCGAAGGACTTCCCGTCCCCCTTGGGGACCACCATCGCGACCGCGGGTCCGGAGCCGGACAGTCCGGCGCCGAGCGCTCCCATCGACATCGCCCTCTCGGCGACGCTGTTGTCCACGTCCTGGACGCGGGAGATTATGGCGCCGTTCAGCGTCATCGCGCGGAACGGGTCGGTTATGGCTATGTCGATAGCCGACTGCATCTCCTCCGCCGCGGCCCTGAGCCTGTCGACGGGGAGGGTCCCCTTCCTGATCTTGAACGCGGGGACGCTGATCACGACGTCGTAGTCGCCTATGTCGGCCCTGCCGATGATCTCGTCCTCGCGGTTGTTGGTCATCACGAGCCCGCCGAGCCCGCATCCGCAGGCGTCGTCGAACGATCCCGTCACGGTGACCTTGGCCTCGCGGGCGCATTGGACGCCGAGCCTGATGAGGTCCACGGGGTCCATGTCGAACGAGATCTCGTCGAACACGGCGCGGATGATGGCGTTGCACGCGGAGCTGCTGCTCTTCAGGCCCCTGGACACGGGGATCTGCGACTCGGTCTCCAGCTTCCACTCTGTGGGTTCCTGGATACCGGCGGCCTCGTAGGCTCTGCGGACGCAGATCGAGGCCATGGTGGTGTCCTCGGACCTGTCGCTTTTGATGGCGACGGTCCTCGACCCTCCGGTCTCGGAGAACGTGGCTTTCGTCTCCAGCGAGACGCCGATGGTGGCGCCGATGCCGGTGGGCATGGCGTTGATGACGGTGATGGAGCCGTGGGACCGTCCGACGGAGGTCATAGCTGCTCCCTCATGACGCGGAACGCATCGTCCCTGCCGGTCCACATGGCGAACGAGGCAGCCCCCTGGCCGGCGAGCATGTCCTCGCCGCGCGCGACCTTGCACCCTTTGTCGAGGGCGTGGCGCACCAGCGGGGTCTCCTTGCCGTAGGTCATGTCGAACACGGCCTGCTCGGACTGGATCGTGGAGATGTTGATCGGGTACGGCCCGTCGCTGTACATCCCGACCGGGGTGCAGTTGACGACGAGGTCGTACATCATCGTGGATACGGACTTCGGATCCCGGAAGACCGCGCCGAAGTCGGAAGCGAGAGCGGTCCCCTTCTCAGGGTTCCTGCCGGTCACCGTGACGTCGCATCCGCGCGTGTTCATGTAGTGCACGCAGGCGCGGGCCGCGCCGCCGGTCCCCATGACGAGCACCCTGCGGTCCTCCGCCTCGAATCCGGCGCACTCCAGCGCCTTGTGTATGCCCAGGACATCGGTGTTGTAGCCGGTGAGCCTGCCGTTGTCGTTCACGACGGTGTTCACGGCTCCGATCGCGGACGCGTCCTTATCGACGGCGTCGATGTGGTCCATGATGTCCTGCTTGAACGGTATGGTGACGTTCATCCCGCGGATGCCGTACCCGCGGACGACCTCCTCGACCTGGTCCAGGTCGGAGGTCTCGAACGGGAGGTAGATGCCGTTGATGCCGGCCTCGCGCAGCGCCGCGTTGTGCATCAGGGGGGACTTGCTCTTGGAGAGCGGGTTCCCGAGCACTCCGAGGATCATGCAGTCGTCGCCCAGCTCCTCCATCCTGGCGGCGCTGAGCTGCCCCGGGGCCGTCGGCTCGCCGACGTACCCGAAGCTGAACTCGTTTCCCAGGATGGACGCGCGTATCCTCGTCACGGTGCCGAGCGGCCCCATCCCGAGGATCACGTGCTTTCTCTTCATCGACCTCGCGGCATCCAGGATGCTGGTCAGGTCCCTGAGGCTCTTGACGGAGAACGCCGCCTTGGAGATGTCGCAGTCCATCCCGTTCAGGATGGAGACGATCCTCTCCGCGTTGGGCGTGCCCTCGAAGTCGTGATGGGACGCCACGACGGTGGCCTTCGTCTCGGGCCTGGGCTCCTCGCCGATGTCGATCATCCCGGAGTAGCCCTCCGGAAGGATCCCGAGGTCTATCGGGCCGCGGTACGTCACGAGGAGGTCCCTGTCCGGCGCGTCCGGCACGGACCCGAGCAGGTCCAGGCGGATCTCCACCATCCTGGTTCTCGTCTCGGAGAGCTCCGACGCGGAGCTGAGCGACGCGCAGACCCTCATCAGATCTCCCTGATGGTCTCTTCGAT
>JAUNXZ010000121.1 GCA_030539515.1 Thermoplasmata archaeon | reverse complement strand
TGGGTATACTGCTCCTGTAGTGTAGCGGCCAATCATGAAGCCCTCTCGAGGCTTCGACACGGGTTCAAATCCCGTCGGGAGCACTATCTTTTCCTATCCAGCATCAGAAATGGTGCTTCTGATCGGTTTCACCAAGTATTCCTCGCATCCTCGATCGCTTTGGATTCGGGTTTCCGGCAATAGTGCGTCTCAATCGTCTCGGTCGTGTCGAGGCCCTTGTCCAGACACTTCCGGCTGAAGGTCCTCCCGCAGCCTCCGGGCTCGGATCTCCCGCCCATCCTTCTCCACGCGGGCCCTGGTCGAACGGAAGCCGCCGAAGGATATATGCCCGAATTCTCAGCCGAATGCACAGAATGACGCATCGGACCAGCGTCCGTGCGATTTCAACCACTCGGCGCGTAGCGACAGGCAGTTCCGTATGGCGGACGGGCCTCCGATGTCCCCGGATCCCCGTCCGGGCCATAGGAGGGGATGAATGAAGACAAGCAAGGCGACGCTCCCGGACGGGTAAGGGGTTTATGCCCGGTTCCTGCAGCCGGGCATGATGCCGGGGTAAGGGGATGTCGAACCCCGGGAAGGCGATCGGCCAGTCCGCCCCTGAAGCGGTTCGAATGATAGGAGGGGCTCCCGCGGCGCCGATCACCTATCAAATGTCATTGATGCATGGGGTATTTAACAATCATCGTACGCCGATTACGGCAATCGTACGAATGAGAAGCGGGACCGTCGGCGAATGCTGAACGTAAGGAGGTTTTTCCGGGCCCCCCGAAGGGAGGGGGCCCGGGTGAGTCTGGCAAGCGTTATCAGGCCGTGGACGGCGTCCCGACCTTCGTCTCCGCCTTGTCGTTCCAGCAGTCGTGCTTCAGGAGCATGGCCGCAGCGATGATGACGATGACGGACCCTATGTTGTGGACGAGGGCTCCGGCGACGGGCCCCATCCAACCCATGACGGCCATGACCATGGCCAGGGTGTTGAGGATGAGCGAGAACGCGATGCCGACCTTGATGGTCAGGAGCGTCCTGCGGCTGAGCCTGATGACGCCCGGGAGCCTGGAGATGTCGTCCTTCATGAAGACGATGTCCGAGGAGTCCCTGGCGATCCTGCTGCCGATGCCGCCCATGGAGATGCCCACGTCGGCGAGCTTGAGGGACGGGGCGTCGTTGATGCCGTCGCCGATCATGCAGGCGTGGTGCTTCTCGCTGACCTTCCCGACGGTCCTCAGCTTGTCCTCGGGGAGGCACTCCCAGACGACGTCGTCCATCCCGAGGGAGGAGGAGACCTTCCTCGCGACGGTCCCCGTGTCCCCGGTGAGCATGATCGTCTCGAGTCCGAGGTCCTTGAGCTCCTGGATCGTGCCGGCGGAGCCGTCCCTGACGGTGTCCGCGACCATGGCGATGCCGACGGTCCTGCCGTCGATCCCGGCGTAGATGACGGTGTACCCGTCGCTCTCGGCGAGGTCGCCCTTGGCCCTGGCGGCCTCCAGCCCCTCGGGGCAGCAGTCCGCCATCATCCTGACGTTGCCGGCCACGACGGTCCTCCCGTCCACGGTTCCCTTGACGCCCAGTCCGGGCAGGTACTCGAAGCCCTCCACGTCGGAGGTGCCGCCGCCGTACCTGGCGATGGCCTTGCCGAGCGGGTGCTCGGAGCGGGACTCCAGGGAGGAGACGAGGCGCGAGACCTCGTCGGCGGGGACGTCGGAGGTGGACTCGAAGCCCATGCAGGACATCACGCCGGTGGTGAGGGTCCCGGTCTTGTCCATGAGGACGGTGTCGACCTTGGCGAGGGTCTCCAGCGCGCCTCCGTTCTTGATCAGCACACCGCGCGTCGACATGTTCGCGGCGGCGGCCATGATGGCCGTGGGGGTGGCGAGGATGAGAGCGCAGGGGCAGAACACGACCAGCACGGTGACCGCGCGGACGGTGTCCATGGTGAGGAGGTAGGTGAGGATCGCTACGGAGAGCGCGATCACGACGATGTACACGGCGACCCTGTCGGCCGTGCGGACGATCTTGGACCTGCTGGCGCTGGCGAGCTCCAGCATCTTGGCCATGCGCGCGGCCGTGGCGTCCTCGCCGATCTTGTCGACGACGACGTCGATGGAGCCGAACATGTTGGTGGTTCCCGACGAGACCTCGTCGCCGGGCGCGATGTCCACGGGGACGGACTCGCCGGTGAGCATGGAGGTGTCGACGGAAGAGTTCCCGGACAGGACCCTGCCGTCCACGGGGATGATCTCCCCGGGCGCGATCCTGACGGTGTCGCCGAGCTTCACCTGCTCGATGGGGACGGTCTCGTCCCTCCCGCCGCTGACCACGCGGGCCACGTTGGGGGTGAGCCCCTCGAGCTTGACCAGCTGGACGTTGGCCCTGTTGACGGTGGCCTCCTCCAGGAAGGCCCCGATCTGCATGATGACCGCGACGTCCGCCGCGGACTCGAACTCGCCGATGAGCACGGCGGCCACTATGGCTATCGACACCAGGACATCGGCCGTGATGTCGTGCTCCATGACGACGCCGACGATCGCGCCCCAGATGATGGGGATACCGCAGATCAGGATGACGACGTAGTAGAGCGGCTCCGCCCACTCGAAAAGGAGGGCGAGTATGACGCATGCCGCGCCGATTACTATTGCAGCGAAAGGCAGCTTCTGCCTCTCGATCTCCTCTGTTACTGCTGACAGGTGATTCGCCTCTAGATACCCATAGGGGGTATTGGTATATAATACCCCATGGGGGTATCTAGGGGGCTCAGATCTTGGAGAACTGCTCGATCACCTTGGTGAACTCGGCTATGGTCTTCTCGGCGTCGCCGTGCTCGATCCCGTCCTTCACGCAGTGCTGGATGTGGCCCTCCATGATGATCTGGCCCACCTTGTGCAGAGCGCTCTTGACGGCGTTGATCTGGACGATCACGTCCTCGCAGGGGACATCCTCGTCGATCATCCTGTCGATGGCGGCGATCTGCCCCTGGATCTTCTTCAGGCGCCGATGAAGATTCTCAGAGTCCATGCATTGCTTCATAGTTCCTAGACCTCCGTGCGTGGTTATGAAAGGTCGCAGAGTTGGATGGGTCCTCACTCCGAACCCGCGGTCCTGTCCCTCCGGCTCTTCATGAGCGACGCCACGACCGTCACCAGCAGTATTCCCAGGATGACTCCCAGGGACAGCAGGATGGGTATCTCCACGAACTCGTGCACCAGCAGCTTCACGGAAACGAAGATCAGGATGGCGCCCAGGCCGTACTTGAGGTAGGCGAGGGAGTTCATTCCGCCCTTGATCACGAAGAACAGGGACCTGAGGCCCATGACCGCGAATATGTTGGACGTGTAGATGACCAGCGTGTCGGTGGATATGGCGAGCACCGCGGGTATGGAGTCCAGCGCGAAGATGATGTCCGTCAGCTCGATGACGATGATGCACAGGAATATGGCGGTGGCGACGCGCTTGCCGTTCCTGACGACGAACAGCTTGCCTCCGGCCTCCTCGTCGTCCACGTAGTCGAAGCGGTTCTTGATGTAGTGGGCGACCTTGTTCTCCTTCTTGTCGTCGTCCTTCTCCAGCAGCGTGTGGATGGCGACGATCAGCAGGATCACGCCGAACACGTAGAGCAGCCAGTCGAACATGTTGAGCAGCTCGACCCCGGCGAAGATGAAGATCGCGCGGAAGACGATGGCTCCGATCACACCGTAGAACAGCGCCTTGTGCTGGTCCTCGTCACGGATGCCGAAGTACGCGAAGATGATGATGAACACGAACAGGTTGTCCATGCTCATCGACTCCTCGATGGCGTAGGCGGTGAAGTACTCCAGCGTCAGGTCCGCATCCGAGGTCACGTAGAACAGCAGGACCCCGAACGCTATGGCCACTCCCACCCAGACGCACGTCTGGGCGACCGCCGACTTCATGGGGATGTGGTGGGCCTTCCTGTTGATGGCGAGGTCCGCCGCCAGGAGCACGGCGACGATCGCGATGAAGACGAACCACAGGTCGGATTCTTGCATGGACGGCCATTCTAGGAAGTATATAATAGATTATGGGAGGGCATTTCGCCCTCCCAGTTGTTTGTCAGTGCACGTGGGGGAACAGCAGCGTGACCGCGAGGATCACCAGGATCCCCAGCAGGAGGAGGGCGAAGGACTTGATGTCCTGCTTCTTCCTGTGGAAGGCCTCGGGCAGCATGTCGCAGAGCGCCACGTACATGAACGT
>JAUNXZ010000120.1 GCA_030539515.1 Thermoplasmata archaeon | reverse complement strand
CCCTCTGGAGGACCAACATGTCCTCCGGCAGGAGGCTCGCCAAGATGGTGCGCGAAGCCATAGAGCAGGAGCGCACCGAGGAGATCGTCACCTGAAGGTGGTCACCATGAAGGCAAGGACAGTAGCGGCCGCGGTCATCGTGGCGCTCCTCGCCGTCGCGCTGGTTCCCTGCGCGATGGACGACTCGGACGCCGCGAGCACGGCCAACATCGGGGACAACAAGGCGTCGTACACCTTCGACAGCAGGGACGGCGGCAGCATCACGTTCACCATCGAGAACGAGGGCTCCGCGTTCACGATCAACGTCACAGTCAAGAACAGCAGCGGGTCCACCGTCGGCTCCGCCAGCGATGTCGCTATCGCGGCGACAAGCACGACCACGGTCACCGTGAACATGAGCGGCTTCACCAGCGTCGGGACCCACAACGTGACCGTCAACATCGAGGTCGCGTCCGGCTCCGCCAGCCTGAACGCCACATCGTTCAGCACGCAGATCGTCGTCAACCAGAACATCCTGACGAACTGGGTGACCTACGTCGTCCTGATCGTGATAATCATCGTCATCGCGGTGCTCGTCTACCTGAGGATCCGCGACTCCCCGAAGAACAAGACGGAGATGACCTTCGAGCAGCTCGAGGAGCAGCGCAAGGCCGAGATGGCCGCCAAGAGCGACAAGAAGAAGGCCAAGGAGCCCGCCCCCACCACGGAGAGGCAGAGGTACCTGGCCAACAAGAAGAAGAAGGAATGATCGAGGGACGGGCGGGTGCCCGTCCCATGAAACGCTTTTCCCCCGCGCCGATGGAGGCGCGGGGAGTTTTCTGTTAAGTTTCCAACCTCGGGATCAAAGCTTCAGCTTCAGGCATCCGGGAGATCGTGCGGGGATCAGCCTACTGGGAGATCCTCATCCAGCTCATAGAATTCCGAAGAACCTGCAAGAGCCAGTTTCAGGTTCTTAAGGACCGGGCGGTCGTCCGGGAACAGAATCAGACCATGGTAGGGGTTGTCTTGAGACGGTGACACCTTGTACTCCATGCTATTGAATTCTGGTTGTCCCTGGATTGCATCGAGCTTTTTCTTGGTGAGCACCGCTACGCCCAGCTTGAATGCGGGAGTTCCGTCCATCCGCTCTCTGCTACGAAAGATGCTTACGGACTCCTCGTTGGGGAACCACTGGATAGAGAGCTCCCGAAGCGTATCGCCCGGCCGAGGTCTGTCGAAATCGAAAACACAATGAGTGATTGTGCGCCCCTCGATGCATTCCTTCCTTTTGACTCCGCGGCCCAGGTAGTTCGATGGCTCCATCAGCTCCTGCTCCTGACGTAGTTCATGACGTACTCTACCGTCTCCCCGTATCCTGGATCGAACTTCCCCATGAAGTTGCTCTTGAGGACCCGGTCCTCGGTGAACTCCGAGACGAACCAGCGGGACTTCTCCGGATCCTCAAGGAAACAGAATCCGAATCTGAAGTAGTCGAAAACCCACTCGTAGTATGCTTCATCGTCCTCGAGTTCAGGATACATGGGAAGAGCATCCAGATTCCCTATTCCCTTCGAGACCATGAACATACACATGGCTTCACAGAATGCAGAGACCTGCATGCGGACTGTGGGCTCCTTGATATCTGAGATGGAACTGCACAGAGGCATCAGGAATTCGGGACGCGGACCCGAGATGAAGTTGCAACTACGGGAGCACGTGCTGACCGGCGTCGAGAGATCGGATATGACGCTCGGACTGTAGTCCATTGACCCGATCGTCATAGACCCACCTCCTTCTGTAGCCTCTCGGTGGTGACGGCACGGAAAACATCCTTCGAAGCCGCATTCAGCTTTGATATCGCCGCAGACACATCGACTATTCTCAGATCGCCCATCACGTACACGTCGTCATCCACGAGAATCCCGTTCTCGCCATCGCTGAATACGATGGATCCGACGATGGTGCGTCCGGTTATGCCCTCGCCCATGTCGTAATCCACGACGGCGTTGATTCCCTTCACCTTGCCGAGATTCATCTCATACATCGTGGAGAACGGAGGTTGAAGGATGTCGACCCAGCCGACATCGGCACCTATCATGGACGGCCGGATGGCGTTGATGTATCTCAGGCCGACCCGGTTGAACACCTGTATGGGGAAGACTGATTGGAATGCGGCGAACACAACCTTGAACCGCTCTTCGAACTCATCCCATGATGTGTAATTGGAGGTCGTAAGGCTCAGCGAGCCCAGGGAAACGTACACCTTCCATCCGCCATCCGCGCTACTGAACTCATATCCCCCGTCTGAAGGGGCACCGAGCAGCGGAGATTCCATGATCTTCTCACGAGCGAAGTTCGGGTACTCCCCATCGATCATATCTTGGAACCTATACACCTCACGGTCGACCTGCAGCTTCGCTGGAAACCTGAGCTGACACACGACGCGATCCAACTGGTTGCGCGGATGCATTGATTCCATCTCTCCACCCATCCACTATGTAGTAGATGTGCTCATTCATAAAACATCGCGAGCGCTGTTCGAGATGCAGATTCGATGGATCGGAGCTTCAGCTTCGGGTCCCTGAGGTCAAGGAGCGCCACGTCGCGCCTGTCGATGAAGAACCCCATCTTCTTGTGGAGCAGTATCGACGGCGCGTTGTCCGGCTGGATCGTGCTGTGCACCACGGTCGCTCCCATCTCCCTGCCCTTGCGGACGCATTCCCGGAGCAGCCTGTAGCCGATCTCGTTCCTGCGGAAGTACGGGTGCACGCCCATGTTCTCCACCCAGAGGAGGTTGTCCTCGTCGCAGATGTGGTGGAGCATCTGGGCGAAGATGAAGCCCACGACCTCCCCGTCCTCCTCCGCGACGAAGCTGAGCCCGCTGTCGAGGTAGGCCTTGAAGTGCCTGGGGGAGCTGGCCCCCAGGCCGTCCTTCCAGTCCTGGGGGAGGTCCTCCCACCTGTTCTCCAGCGTGGCGGCGAAGTACTCGCGGATGCAGGAGAGCTCCAGCTCCCTGACGGCCTCGATGTCCTTCACCCGGAGGTTGCGGAACTCCATCTCACATCTCCTCGGGCGCGCCCATGCCGAGGCAGTCCAGGACGTCCGCCATTACATCCCTGGCGCACCTGACGAGGGTGAGCCTGGCGTCCCTCTTCGAGCCCGAGTCCAGTACTGACACGGACGCGTAGAACTGGTTGAACGCCACGGCGACATCGTGACCGTAAGCCGGGAGCAGGTGGACCCTGCCCTCGCCGGCCTGCCTCAGGACCTCGCCGTACCTGGCGAGCACCTTCACGAGGTTGACCTCGTAGGCGTCGGTGAGGTGCGCCGGGTCGGTGTCCACGGTGTACTCGCCTGCCTTCCTGAGCATGCTGCACGCTCTGGCGTGCACGTACTGGAGGTACGGTCCGGAGTTCCCGTCGAAGTTGAGGGCCTCGGACCACTTGAACACGAGCTGCTTCTCCGGCTGGACCCTGACGATGTTGTACCTGATGGAGCCGATCCCGACGATGCGGGCGATCTCCCTCATCCTCTCCTCGGTCATGCCGGACTCGCGGGCCTCGGACCTCTTCTTTATCTCCTCGTAGGCGTGCGCGACGGCCTCGTCGATGAGGTCGTCCAGGTACACGACGACCCCCTTCCTGGTGGACATCTTGCCCTCGGGAAGCGAGACGAACGAGTAGAACAGGGGCTCGGGGGCCTTGCCCTCGCCCAGGATCTCCAGGGCGGAGCACAGCTGCTTGGAGCCGAGCTTCTGGTCCTCGCCGAGGACGTCGACCACGCGGTCGGACCTGGAGAACTTGTTGATGTGGTACGCCAGGTCGCGGGTGGTGTACAGTGTCGTCCCGTCGGAGCGGGTGAACGTGAACAGGGTGTTCTTCCCCTGGATGCCGAAGTCCTTGAGGTCGACGAACCAGGCGCCGTCGTCGGTCTGCCCGGCGTACCTGGACTGCTTGAGCCTCTCGACCACGTCGCGGGCGGAGCCGTCCTCGATGAACTGCGACTCCCAGGTGTACCTGTCAAGCGTGACGTTGATGGCGCCGAGGGTCTGCCTCAGGCCGTCGAGCATCGCCTCCGCGGTCTTACGGACGGAGCCGATGACCTCCCTGTCCCCGGCCTCGAACCTGCGGAGCATGTCGGAGATCTGGGCCTGCACCTCGGGCTCGGACTCCATGCGCCTGTTGGCGACGCGGTAGTTCGCCACGAGCCTGTGGTCGGTCTTGTCCCTCTCCTTCTCGTGCCCGGAGTTCTTGGCGTGCTCCTCCCTCTCGGCTTCCGC
>JAUNXZ010000119.1 GCA_030539515.1 Thermoplasmata archaeon | reverse complement strand
ACTACGACACGGAGAAGAGCATCGCCCATCACGAGAAGTGACGGGCCGGCGGGGGCCTCCCCCGCCGAAAACCTCTCGCGTTTCTCGATAATCGAATATCGCCTGCAGGACGCCGGCGGCCTGCGCCCAGTCCCCGCACTCCACGGGGTTCGCCTCGAACACGGGAAGGTCCGCGTTGACGTAGGTCTGCTCGCCGGTGAAGCGTATCACCAGGGCGCGGTACCCCTCGCCGCTGAATCCGGGCCTCTTCGGGTTCCCGACGACCGACGCCCCGTATCCGTTGGGGAAACGGTAGATCTTGTGGAACCTGTGGAGGTCCATGCAGCCGCACTTGCAGTCCGCATTGAGGTCCACTACATACTCGTCGAATTCCATATGAGCCTCCTCCGACAGCGGCGCTCCCGCCGCCGGGTTGGATTGGTACGGTAACATCTTCCCGTCACGATATAATGGAATCGCACCCGGCGCCCGCCGGCACCGGCAGGGGCCGCCGCACATACAACAATCTAGGTTCACCTAACTTTTTAAATGGATTTTTATTGATAAGAAAAACCATCAATGGTTATGCATATGTTTTGCTGGCCAATCGAGTTGGATGTGTTCGGAACGGTTAAAGAAAATTGCCGAGTTTAAGCCGTTCCTAACACAATATTGGTAGGGTTTATATAGGGTATCTGCGAATAGACATTCCGAGGTGTAACACAATGGCAGTTACAATTGGATCCGACTGTGTCGCTTGCGGCGCTTGCGCAGACGTTTGCCCCGAGGGCGCGCTCACCATCGAGGACATCGCGGTCGTCGACGCCGGCAAGTGCGTCGACTGCGGCGCTTGCATCGACGAGTGCCCCGCCAGCTGCATCTCCGAGTGATCGGAGTGCCAGCCCGCCCCGCGAGGGCGGGAAGAAAACGACTTCCCCCAATACCTCTTTGTTAAGCGACCCCCGGCGTCCATGGCCGGGGGCTCTCCCCCCTCACTTCCCACCGTCCCCCGACAGCCCGGGCTCCGCGTTCCAGACGGCGGTTTCGGATAAACCTGGATTTTATTCGGCGGTTCCAAATTATTTTAGAACTGCCTAAATTATTTATAATCCGACAGGCTAGGCAGGTCCACCGGGCGCCTATGCGCCTTAGGAGACCATAGAATGGACAAGACCGAGGCAATCAACGTCACTTTCCTCGTCGCAGTCATCGTCATCCTGGTCGCCGCGTTCATCTACGTCAACGTAGTGCCCGCGGAGGAGGAAGAGGAGGAGGAAGCCGCCGAGGAGGAGACCACCGAGTCCCTCATCGACGTCCCCGCCTACGACGAGGCCGCCGACGTGACCATCGCCGCGTCCGAGGTTGCAATCCTCAACGCCAACGCCGCCGCCATAGGCTGTTGTTGAAGCGCGACAAAACCCGGGCCCGCGAGGGCCGAGAAACCACTTCCATCCCTTCTGCACCCCGTCCGACTTCAAGTACCCGGACGCCGATTCACCCCGTATGTCGGAAATCCTCGAGAGGAACAGGAAATACGCGGACACGCTGAAGTCGGTCCTCGGGCTCAGGGGCGAGCCCGTGGCGGTGAAGCTCGTCAGGAAGGGCGAGGAGTACCCCGCCGGATACGAGGAGCCCGTGACCCAGCTGAGCCACTGCCAGGCCGTGTTCAGGGCCAGGTCCGGGGAGTCTTTCAGGATCCCCCTCGAATGCCAGGGATGCGCCGTGGGCGCGTCGGCCATGAACATGACGGCCACGCCCGAGAAGGTCGCGAACGGGACGTTCCACGCCGGGATCGGCATGCACGACTCGCAGGAAGCCGCCGCGAAGATGATCGAGGAGAGGCTCATCGTGCCCTTCGAGACCGTCGGCACCGTGGTCTGCCCGCTGGGCGAGGCGGACTTCGAGCCCGACGTCGTCACCATCGAGGACATCCCCGAGAGGTGCTACTGGGTCGTGCCGCTGACCACCGCCGAGAAGGGAGGGCGCGTCCACTTCTCCACATCCCCGTTCCAGTGCGCCTGCGAGGACATCACCGCGGTGCCCGTTGCCACCGGCCTGCCCAACATCTCCCTCGGCTGCTTCGGCTGCAGGAAGAGGACGGACATGGCCGCGGACGAGATGGCCGTGGGCATCCCGTACGCCATGATCCCCTCCTTCGCGGAGCACCTCGAGCGCTACGCCGAGACCGTCATGACGAAGGCGAAGCGCGAGTGAGCCAGAGTATCACGATGGCCAGATTCGGTAATACTAAAGGTGTCCTAAACTACCCAGGATTATGCATCCAGCCATTTGCGTAAAACCTTTTAAATAATTGAAGCAGGGGCGGGCAGGCCGATTCCGGCGTTCCCCGCCCCCGCCGGCGACCCTCGAAATGTGTGGCTATGCACCGAAAAAGGGCCTTCTCCCCCCTACTTTATATCGGATAAGGGGATTGTCCTCATTGCAAGGGGTAAGCAGTCCCGAAAGGGGCTGTCTATGTAACAAGGAGGTATGAAATGCCAAAATACGAGGACGTAGTCGACTTGTATGACGACCGCGGAAAGCGCATTGCCAAAGACGTTCCGCTCGAAGCCATCAGTCCGCTGCGCAACGCTGCGATCAAAGAGATCGTGTCCCTGACCAAGAGGACGTGCGCCGTCAGCCTGGCCGGAATTGAGAAGGCTCTCAAGACCGGAAGCATGACCGGCGGAGGCGTCATCATCCAGGGAAAGGAGATGGATCTCCCTCTCGTCGAGAACGCAGACAAGATCGCCAAGGCTGTCGAGGACTCCATCAGGGTCTACGAGGACGACGGAACCGTCGTCAACGTCAAGAGCGGTGGAAAGAACCTCGTCGTCGTCGTTCCCGAGGTCAGGATGGAGGCAGGTGTCGAGTACACCACCGGCTTCACCAACGTCGCCGCTGCCACCACCGAGGCCATCATCGACATGTTCGACGTCCCCATGTACAAGGCCAACATGGTCAAGGCCGCCGTCTGGGGAAGGTACCCCCAGACCATCACCTTCCAGGGCGCCAACGTCAAATCGATCCTCGAGGTTCCCCAGAACAACGAGGGTGCCGGATTCGCCCTCAGGAACATCATGGCCAACCACGTCGTCGCTCTCGTCGACAGGAACGCCATGCAGGGAACCGCCCTCTCCGCCATCTACGAGCAGTGCGGCTCCTACGAGATGGGAGACCTCATGGGCAACTTCGAGAGGGGTGGCCTTCTGGCTCTCGCCTACCAGGGACTCAACGCCAACAACATGCTGTACACCCTGGTCAAGAAGAACGGAAAGACCGGAACCGTCGGTACCGTCATCGAGTCCCTCATGGACAGGGCCATCGAGGACGGAGTCATCCGCGTGAAAGAGACCCTCCCCTCGGGATACAAGGTCTACACCACCGACGACCTCCCCCTGTGGAACGCGTACGCCGCCACCGGAATGGTCGCCGCCGTCATGGTCAACGTCGGAGCCGCCAGGGCCGCCCAGGGTGTCCCCGGAACCGTTCTGTACTACAACGACCTGCTCGAGCACGAGTCCGGTCTCCCCGGTGCCGACTACGGCCGTTCCGAGGGTGTCGGAGTCGGTATGTCCTTCTTCTCCCACTCCATCTACGGTGGAGGCGGACCCGGACTGTTCCACGGAAACCACGTCGTTACCAGGCACGCCAAGGGAGTCCTCATCCCCGCCGTCACCGCCGGTAACTGTCTGGACGGTGGAACCCAGACCTTCTCTGCAGAGGCCACCTCCGGCCTGTTCAAAGAGGTCTTCGGAGACATCGATGTGTTCAAGCACCCCATGCAGCACGTCGCTGCCGAGGCCAAGAAAGTCAAGAAGAAGCTCTGAGGTGTCACATGTCGAGTACGAACGCCCCCACTGCGGATTACGCCGGTGTGCCTCTTCCCGAGGTCCAGATCGTCACCAACCGCCTGCTCAGCGCTGAGACGACGGAGAAGGTGCTCAACGCCCTCGATCCCATCACCGGGATCAGGCAGATCAACATGACCGGAGAGAGTCTGCCCAAGACCATCAACAGCGGTCCTGGCAAGGGGCTCCCGAACAACCACACCGAACGCAGGATCATCCACGTCGGCGGTCAGGAGGTCGAGCTCCGCTACCTCGTCGGCGGGTTCTACATAGAACTCGAGGTCGAGGACGAGGCAGAGCTGGACTCCAAGCTGGAGGAGATCAAGGCCGCGTGCAACAGCACGATCGAGCACGGATACACCCTCCAGGTCGGCAGGTACTCGAAATACAGACCTTCACTACATGATTATAGGTGATTAATATGGCATACAA
>JAUNXZ010000118.1 GCA_030539515.1 Thermoplasmata archaeon | reverse complement strand
TGAACGCCCTCCCCCTCTTGACGGGATCCTCGCGGATCTCGTCCAGACGGTCCTCGATCGACTTCATCAGTCCTCGGCCTCTCCCTTGTCCTTGCCCTTGATGTGCTTGAGGCGGGTGGTGTTCTCCCTCTCCATCTCCTCGAGACGGAACTTCACGAAGTGCTCCGACTCCTTGAGTTCGGGGATGATCTTGAACTCCAGGGCGTTGACACGCCTCTTGGTCTTCTCGATCTCGTCCAGGAGCTTCTTCATCGTGGTCTCGACCTCTGCGGCACGGATGATCGTGTCCAGCAGCTTCTCGAAGGCGTTGGACGCGCCCTCGACGTAGGGGGACGTGGAGATGACTCCGTATCCCTTGGTCGTGATGTCCCCGTGGGTGAAGTCTGCCTCCACCTTCGGGACCATCATCCCCATGATGCTCTTGCTCCCGAGCTTCACCTGCGGGTCCGCCTTCCTGGCGTATGCCGCGCTCCGCACGGCGATCTCTCCCTCAACGGCCCTGGCGATGGTGATCTTCTCCATGGCGGTCTCGTAGTCCGAGGTTACGCCCTGGCGCATCTCCCTCGCCTTCTCCATGATCTCGAAGAACTCGATGATGAGGCCGTCCCTCTTCATCTTCATGATCTTGTACCCACTCTGGGTGAGCTTGATCCTTCTCTTGAGGTCCAGGAGGACCGAACGGTTAGGGGTGACATCGTGCGCTGCCATCGGCATCACTTCTTGGGCAGGTACTTCTCGAGGTACTTGCGGTCGATCCTTGTCAGCTGGTCGATGTCGAGCTCGGTGAAGATCTCCCACGCGAGGTCGAGGGTCTCCTCGATGGAGCGGTCCTCGTCGACGCCCTGGCGGACGATGCGGTCCTCGAAGACGTCTGCGAAGTCCAGGAGCTTCCTGTCCTTGGCGGAGAGGGAGTCCTTTCCGACGATGGCGACCAGTCCGCGCAGGTCCTTGCCCTCCGCGTAGGACGCGTAGAGCTGGTCGGACACGGACTTGTGGTCCTCGCGGGTCTTGCCCTTGCCGGTACCGTTGCCCATCAGCCTGCTGAGGGACGAGGACACGTTGACCGGCGGGTAGATGCCGTTCCTGTGCAGGTCCATCGACAGAACGATCTGACCCTCGGTGATGTAACCGGAGAGGTCGGGGATCGGGTGGGTGATGTCGCTTCCGGGCATGGTCAGGATGGGGATCTGGGTGATGGAACCCTTCTTGCCCTTGATCTTGCCGGCACGCTCGTACAGCTGGGCGAGGTCGGTGTACATGTAGCCGGGGTAGCCGCGCCTTCCGGGCACCTCCTCACGGGCCGCTCCGACCTGACGGAGGGCCTCGCAGTAGTTGGTGATGTCGGTCATGATGACCAGCACCTGCATTCCCAGCTCGAAGGCCATGTACTCGGCGGTGGTGAGTCCGAGACGGGGCGTGACGATACGCTCGACGGCGGGGTCGTCAGCCAGGTTCAGGAAGACCACGGCGCTCTTCAGGGCACCGGTCCTCTCGAACTCCTTCATGAACATCTGCTTCTCCTCGTTGGTGATACCGAGGGCGATGAACACGACGGCGAACTCCTCGTTCTCTCCGCGGACCTTGGCCTGCCTCGCGATCTGCAGCGCGATCTCGTTGTGGGGAAGTCCCGCAGCCGAGAAGATGGGCAGCTTCTGACCCCTGACCAGCGTGTTCATCCCGTCGATGGTGGAGATACCGGTCTGGATGAAGTCGGCGGGGTTGTCCCTTGCCCACGGGTTGATGGCGGCTCCGACGATGTCGAGCTCCTTCTCGGGGACGATGCGGGCACCGCCGTCGAGGGGCTCTCCGGCTCCGGACAGGACCCTTCCGAGCATGTCCTTGGAGACGGGCATCTTCATGGTGTCGCCGAGGAAGCGCACGGAGGCGTCCCTGTCGATTCCGGTGGTGCCCTCGAAGACCTGGACGACGACGATGTCGCCGGACGAGTCGAGGACCTCTCCCCTCCTCATGGTTCCGTCGGACAGCCTGATGCTGACCATCTCCTTGTATGCGACGGGGTCGGTCTTCTTGACGAAGACGAGGGGACCGGAGATCTCGGAGATCGTCTTGTACTCTTTGGAAATTGTCTCTGCCATTTTCAGACCCCCAGCTCTGCGAACTGCTTGTCCATGTCCTCGGAGACGGCGGCGAGCTCTGCGTCGACGTTCTCCTCGTACTTGGCCTGGTTGAACCTGGACCTGACGGGCAGGTAGGCGATCTTGTCCACCTGGACGCCGGCCGCGAGGGCCTTGTCGGACAGGTCGGAGTACTTCTTGATCAGGCCAAGCATGACGTGCTGC
This sequence comes from Thermoplasmata archaeon, assembly GCA_030539515.1. Lineage (GTDB taxonomy): Archaea > Thermoplasmatota > Thermoplasmata > Methanomassiliicoccales > Methanomethylophilaceae > Methanoprimaticola. Next base: position 2,024 of record JAUNXZ010000118.1, on the reverse strand, counting down.
CTCTGGATGGGGCAGTAGCAGTCGACGGGGTGGTACGCGTTCTGCTGCAGGAAGATCTCACGGATCATCTTGGCGACCTCGAGGGTCATCTTCTGCTCGTCGGGCAGGGAGTCGGAACCGACCATCTGCACGACCTCCTGCAGCTCGGACTCCTTCTGGAGGACCTGCATGGCCCACGCCCTCAGGGCGGGGAAGTCGTCCGCGATGTTGTCCTTGTACCATGCGATCAGCTGCTTGTCGTACATGGTGTACGAGGTCAGCCAGTTGATGGTGGGGAAGTGCCTCCTCTCCCTCAGCTTGGTGTCCAGCGCCCAGAAGACACGGACGATACGGAGGGTGTTCTGCGTGACCGGCTCGGACAGGTCTCCTCCGGGAGGAGAGACGGCTCCGATGACGGAGATGGATCCGTCGGCGCCGCACAGGGTCTTGGCACGGCAGGCACGCTCGTAGAACTCGGACAGACGTCCGGCGAGGTACGCGGGGTAACCCTCCTCTCCGGGCATCTCCTCGAGCCTCGAGGAGATCTCACGCATGGCCTCTGCCCACCTGGAGGTGGAGTCGGCCATCAGCGCGACGTTGTATCCCATGTCGCGGAAGTACTCCGCGATGGTCATCCCGGTGTAGACGGAAGCCTCACGGGCGGCCACGGGCATGTTCGAGGTGTTGGCGATCAGGACGGTCCTCTTCATCAGGGACTCGCCGGTCTTGGGGTCCTCCAGGTTGGGGAACTCCGTCAGAACCTCGGTCATCTCGTTCCCGCGCTCTCCGCATCCGATGTAGACGACGATGTCCGCGTCGGAGTACTTGGCGAGGGACTGCTGGGTGACGGTCTTCCCGGTTCCGAAGGCTCCGGGGATGGCCGCGGTTCCTCCCTTCGCGAGGGGGAACATGGTGTCCAGGACCCTGAGTCCGGTGACGAGCGGGACGTCGGGCTGGTACTTCTCGTCGACGGGCCTGGGGACACGGACGGGCCAGCGCTGGAGCATGGTGACGTCCTTTCCGTCGATGGTCGCGACGACCTCGTCGACGGTGAAGTTCCCGGTCTTGATCTTGTCGACCTTCCCTTTCTTGATGTCGATGGGGACCATGATCTTGTGGACCATGGGTCCCTCCTGGACGGTACCGATGACCTGTCCGGCGGAGACCTCGTCTCCCTCTTTCACGGTGGGCTCGAAGTCCCACTTCTTCTCATGATCCAGGCCGGGGGCGGAGACTCCACGGTAGATGAAGTCGCCCATCTTGTCCCTGAGCACGGGCAGGGGCCTCTGGATTCCGTCGTAGACGGAGGTGAGGAGACCGGGGCCCAGCTCAACCGCGAGGGACCTTCCCGTGTTCGTGACGGGCTCTCCGGGTTTGACTCCGGAAGTGTCCTCGTAGACCTGAATGATGGAGTAGTCGCCGACGATCTTGATGACCTCGCCCATCAGCCTCTCGTTGCCCACGTGCACGACGTCGTACATCCTGGGGGAGATACCGGTGGCGGTCACGACGGGTCCGGCGACCCTGTAGATTACACCTTCAGTGCTCATTTTTCAATCAATCCTCTGATTTGTATAAGTCGACACCTATGACCCTCTTGACCTTCTCGCGGAGGTCAGCCTCGTCCCCGCCGACGGGGACCACGACGGGCTGGATGGAATCCATGACCCTGTTCCTGAGGTTGAGGGGGAGGTTGCCTAGGTCCTTCGCATCCACTGCGAGGATACCGATTTCGGGCTGGGAGATAGCTTCCAGCATCTTCTCCTGGTAGTTGTCCGGGCCTGCCACGAAGACACGCCTGATTCCGGCGAGCCGGAACCCGAGAACGAACTCATCGCTGCCAATAACCGCGATTTCCATCAGATCACCAGCAGTCCTTTGATTGTATCCGCGTCGAGACCGCTCTCGATGCCCCTGGCGATGGTCCTGATGTTGGCGACCTCATTCTCCTTGTGGATCATGTAGTCGATCACGGGGACCATGGACAGCGGGTACATGTGCGAGAACTTCTTCGCCTGGGCGATCTCGTACTTGTTGATCTCGTG
>JAUNXZ010000020.1 GCA_030539515.1 Thermoplasmata archaeon | reverse complement strand
GGTACCTGTACCTCATCCTGATGTCCTCGTCGGGGAGGACGCCCTCCTTCTGGTCCCCCAGCTCGAAGGGCGGGAGCTCGGACTTGTTGAGCAGGACCGCGGAGGTGATCAGGACCTCGACCTCTCCGGTGGGGTTCCTGGCGTCCTCGGTCCCCTCGACCCTCCTGCGGACCGTGCCGTGGACCTCCACGCAGGACTCGCGGGAGAACTCGCGCATGACCGCCTCGAGGGCGGACGCGTCGACGCCCGCGGGGAGGGACTCCGGGTCGAAGACGACCTGTGTGATCCCGTACCTGTCCGCCAGGTCGACGAATGCGACTCCGCCGTGGTCCCTGGAGAACCTTACCCATCCCTGAAGGCAGACCTCTTTGCCGAGGTCGGCCGCCCTAAGCTCGCCGCAGGTGTTCGTTCTTCTCATGAGAGCGCCTCTGAATATGCGGGTGCCATTCGGGAGCCATTATTAAAGGAATGCGCACGCGCGACAGCACGAGCATTGCATTATATACATCGGAAACATAGGGACAAACGGTGGGAACATGGCGTATGAGTTGATGCACAAGAACATCCCCGTGGCAGTGTTCGAGATTGCCGAATCGGGGCACATCTCCGATGTGACAGAGGTGCTCAATCGGGATCATCTTCCCATCGGCGCCATCTCCAATGGGACATACAGTGCAGCAATGCTCGCCCAGTGGTGGCAGGGGCGTTCCATACCCGCCACACGTTCCGGCATCAAGCAGTTCCTGTCGAAGATTGGCATGGACAGTTCGATAGAGCTCCTCAGCAAATCGATGGGACTGAGCCTTTCCGACCAATACTGGTTCCGCGAACAGGGAAGCCAGGTGAACTGGGAGAACGTCAACTTCTTCCAGAACCCGTTCACCGAGGATGTCGGAGACATGCTGTTCGGAAAGATCCATGCCGGCGAGATGGATCTGGAATCCCCCGACAACACATCCGACGGGGTGCTGATGAAACGCTGGACGATCTGCGACGGAAAGAGATGCCTGCTGAAAAGCGGAGCGGTTCCGAACAACCAGGAACCGATCAACGAAGTCATAGCCTCGGCCATCATGAAACGTGTAGGCATCGAACACGTGGAGTATCGCTTCACGGAGGAGGACAACAGGCTTCTGAGCGTATGCGAGGACTTCGTGAACGAGAACACGGAATTCGTTCCTGCGACACATGTCATCAACTTGAACAGGAGACAGAAGAACCACAGCCTGTACCAGCATTATGTGGAAACATGCGCCGATCTAGGAGTGGATGTTGTACCATCACTCGATAGAATGCTGACGATAGACTATATCATGCTCAATGAGGACCGTCATTTCGGAAACTTCGGACTGATCCGTAATGCAGACACGCTGGAGTGGATCGGCCCGGCACCGATATTCGACACGGGAACCTCTCTCCAGTGCGGCATGGATGATTTCGAAATGTCCGTCTACCATATTCCTGAATGCAAGCCGTTCAAGAAGAACTTCGAGGAGCAACTCAAGCTCGTATCGTCATTTGAGTGGCTGGACTTCGATGCTCTGAGTGATGCTATGTCCGATGTCAAGGAAGTGATCAGGAACGCGTCGGGGTACCTAAACGAGGACAGATCGGAGCTTATGTCGGCTATCCTAGACCATCGCATCGACATGCTCGAGTACAGGGCACGCGGGAGCATCACTTCTCGCCGAGGATGGGCGGGATGTAGGAGAACGGGTCCTTCGTGATGTTCAGGATGACCGCGGTGTTCGTCTTGTGGACGTCCGGGATCGCGTTGATCTCCTTGACGACCTCCGAGAACTCGTCCCTGTCCAGGCAGGCGATCCACACGAGGCAGTCGCTCTCGCCGGTGACGTCGAACACCGAGATGACCTGGGGGATCTTGGAGATCTCGTCCTGGACGGTGGACACGTTGTCGGCGTAGACGCTGACCATGCCCATGTACTCGAAGCCCAGCTTCATGTAGTCGATGCTGGCGCGGTATCCGTTGATCACGCCCTTCGACTCCAGGTTCTTGACCCTCTGGATGAGCGTGGTGGGGTGGACGTCGAGCTGCTTCGCGAGCTGCCTGTACGAGCCCTGGCTGGACCTGCACAGGAGCTCGATTATACGTTTGTCCAGTTCGTCGAAGTCCGAGAGCGACATCTGTATCGTTCACTGAAATCCTGGAGCGCATTTATTAAGGTTGTGCGGACAATGCGGACGGCATCATGACAGACGAGATCTTCAGGCGCGACGGGTACGGATTCGAGTTCGAGGCCAACGTCGTGTCCGTGAACGGGGACGAGGTCATCCTCGACAGCACCGCGTTCTACCCGGGCGGCGGCGGGCAGGTCTGCGACACCGGGAGCATCCGCGGGAACGCCGTGACCGAGGTGTCGTACAACAAGGACGGGGACATCGTGCACAGGGTCCCCGGGAACGACCTGAAGGCCGGGGAGAGGATCTGGTGCAGCGTGGACTGGGACAGGCGCTACGACCTGATGCAGGGCCACACCGGCGAGCACCTCCTGTTCTGCTCCCTCAGGAGGCAGTGCGAGGACCTGGCGATCACGAAGATCTACATCTCACCGGAGAGCAAGTACGTCATAGTCAACCACGACCTGACCTGGGAGCAGATCGGCGCCGCGGTGCGCTTCGCGAACCAGGCGATAGCGGACAACCTGCCGGTGACGCACAGCGTCATGGACAGGGACGACCCGGATTTGGAGAAGGTGAGGATCAAGCTCGACAGGATACCCGAGGGCGAGGAGATCACCGTCGTGGCGATCGGCGACATCGACCTGTCGGCGTGCAGCGGGATCCATGTCATGGAGACGTCCGAGCTGGAGATGCTCATCGTGGACAGGAAGGTCTCCGCCGGAGCCGAGGGGACGGCCATCCACTTCAAGGTCGGCAAGGCCGCCAAGGACGAGGCGCTGGCTCTGTCCGGCGTGGCGCTGGAGATCGTGGACGGCATCGGGTGCAAGACCGAGGACTCGCCGAAGGCCGTGGCCAACGCCAGGGCGGATGCGGAGCTGAAGGGGAAACTGCTGAAGCAGGCCGCCAAGAGGCTGGCGGCTTCCGCTGTCCCCGAGAAGATCAACGGGAGGGACGTGTACTGCATCTCCCTTCCCGGAACAGACCGCGCCGTGCTCAGCGAGTTCGCGGAGTCCGTGAAGTCCAAGGGCGGAGTTGCGCTCGTCGTCGGAGTCACCGACACCCTCGCCGTGATAATGGCCTCCGGGGACCCCGCGGTGGACTGCAGGAAGCTGCTCCCCGAGGTCCTCAAGCCCTTCGGCGGAAGGGGCGGAGGCAAGCCCGACTTCGCGCAGGGCGGCATCCAGGACGTGTCCGCGGAGGACGCTGCCCTCAAGGCGATGCGCGACGCCGTGTGCCAGGCACTCCAGTGAACTTCACAAATCCGCCCGGATCCCGGTCCGGGCGGGCCCTTATCCACACTCTGTTTCTGCACCCTCCCGCGACGCTCAGCACACGTTGAAACCCGCGCGGAACATCGTACACCTTAAGAACAGCGATGGGAATCAGCGGTCATGGGCGGAATGAGGGTCAACGACCGTCAGATGAAGCAGGCCATGAAGAAGATGGGGATCAAGCAGTCCTCCATCGACGGAGTGACCGAGGTCGTAATCAGGACCAAGGACAGGGAGATCGTCATCAGGAACGCGGAGGTCGTCTGCGTGGAGATGCCGGGATCCAAGAGCTACCAGGTCTCCGGGACCGAGGAGGAGCGCGCCATCGGGTCCGACGGCGTCGCGAAGCCCACGTTCCCCGAGGAGGACATCGCCCTCGTCATGTCGCAGGCATCCTGCGACAGGGACAGGGCGGTCGCCGCCCTGGAGGCCACGGACGGGCAGCCCGCCGAGGCCATCATCAGGATAATCTCGGAGTGATACAATGTGTCTGGCCATACCGGGTAAGATCGTGAGCATCGAGGGTGACATGGGCGACGTCGACTTCGGCGGCGTCATAAGGAAGGCCAACCTCTCGATGGTCGACGCCGAGGTCGGGGAGTGGGCCGTCGTCCACGCCGGCTTCGCCATCCAGGTCATGGACGAGGAGGACGCCCAGGAGACGATCCGTCTCTGGAACGAGGTCCTCGACAACGACGAAGTGAAATACTGCTGATATCGGGACGGGGCTTCCGCCCCGTCCCCTTCAACGCTTCTTCTGTATCTTGCCGTCCTTCTTCTGACGGACGACCGTCGTGCCCTGGTTGGACGCGACCTGCTTGGCGTATGCCTCGGCCTCCGCCTTGGTCCTGAACTTCTTCAGGGCCTTCTGGGCGTTTGCCTTCTTGACCTGCCATCCGCCGTCCGGGTGCGGGGACACGAAGTACGCCCCTCCGGACTTTGCGGCCTTGGTCGATTCCTCTGCGGGAGCCTCCTCGGTCGGCTGCTCCTCCTCGACAACGGGGGTCTCGGTTTCGGGCTCCGGCTCCGCCTCGGCCTGCTTCTTGTCCTTCTTACGGCTGAAAAGTCCCATGTGGATGTAATCGCACCCGTGGATGATAAACGATGCTCCGGACCCCGCGGAGGTGCGGATCGGCCCTGTTTAAATACGGCATCAGTAAGCGTTATATACTTGACAGATATCCCATGCTTCGGTATGACGGCCATAGCGGCGGGGCAACACCCGGTCCCTTTCCGAACCCGGAAGTAAAGTCCGCCCGCGTATCTGTCTGTACTGTACTGCGCAAGCGTACGGGAACACAGACACGCTGTCAACCACTTTTTCCATTCCTTCCGACCAGCGCGAGCTCCGTCCGCGCACGCCTGTTGTTTTAATAATAAGACGCGATGGCCCAGGCGATGATACTGATAAAGCTTGGCGGGAGCGTAATCACCGACAAGTCGCAGTACAAGAAGTTCAACAAGGAGCAGGCCTCCAGGCTCTGCCGCGAGATCGCCGAATCCGGACGCTCTGTCATGATCGTCCACGGCGCCGGCTCCTTCGGCCACGTCCTCGCGAAGCAGTACGCCATCCAGAACGGGCTGGTCGACTTCTCGCAGGTCGCCCCGGCCGCCATGGTCCACCACGACGCCATGGAGCTGGGCCTTCTGATGACCTCGGAGCTCATGGCCGTCGGGATACCCGCCGCGTCCGTCGCCCCGGGATCCTGCTTCGTCATGGAGGACGGGAAGCTCATAGTCACCGACGAGGAGGCCATCCGCAGGCTCGCTCACGTGGGCATAATGCCGGTGACCTTCGGCGACGTCGTCATGGACAGGAAGAAGGGATTCGCCATCGTGTCCGGCGACCAGCTGATGGAGATCATGGCCCGCATCTTCAAGCCCGAGAGGATCGTGTTCGTCTCGGACATCGACGGCCTCTACGACAGCAACCCCAAGACCAACCTGGACGCGAAGCTCATTCCGGAGGTCACTCCGGATGTGCTCGACAGTGTGTCCTCCGAGGAGGACGTGGCCGACGTCACCGGCGGGGTCCGCGGGAAGATGGAGGCAATGCTGAGGATGTGCTCCCCGGAGAGGGACTGCGTCCTCGTGAACGGAACCGTCCCCGGGAGGCTGCTGGCGCTCCTGAAGGGAGAGGAGGTGACCTGCACGGTCGCCAGGATCTGATCCAATGTCGCAGCTCATCAGGAACAGGAAGGCGGATCACATCGAGATCTGCATCAACGAGCGCATCGCCCCGGGGCACTGCTACTGGGACGACGTCAGGCTCGTGCACAACGCCCTCCCGGAGATCGGGATGGACGACATCGACACCTCCTGCACTCTGTTCGGGAGGAGACTCGAGTTCCCGCTCATCGTGACCGCGATCACCGGCGGATTCCCCGGAGCGGTCAAGATCAACTCGAACATAGCCGAGGCCTGCGCCGAACTCGGCATCGGCATGGGCATCGGGAGCGAGAGGGCGGGAGTCACGGGAACATGCCCGGAGAGCTACTCGGTCATCAAGGACTTCGACGTCCCGCTCGTCATAGGGAACGTCGGGGCGCCGCAGCTCGTCCCCCAGGGCAGCAAGGACCTCTTCAGCTCGGAGATGGTCGGCCAGGCCAGGGAGCTCATCGACGCCGATGTCGTCGCTATTCACCTCAACTTCCTCCAGGAGGTCGTCCAGCCCGAGGGCGACACCAACGGCGCCGGCGTCAGGGACGCCATCAGGGCGCTGGCCAGGGAGCACCCCATCATGGTGAAGGAGACCGGTGCGGGGATCTCCCGCGACGTGGCGGAGAGGCTCAAGGGCATCGGGATACTCGGCATAGACGTCGCCGGCATGGGCGGGACCAGCTTCTCGGCCGTCGAGCTCTACCGTGCGATGAAGGCCGACGACGAGGTCCGCACCAACATGGGCGAGACCTTCTTCGACTGGGGCATACCGTCCCCCGCCTCCGTCGTGGAGACGGTCGGATGCGGGCTCCCGGTCATCGCATCCGGCGGGATACTGGACGGGACGCACGTCGCCGCGGCCATCTCGCTCGGAGCCTCCTGCGGAGGGGTGGCGAACGCCATCCTCAGGGAGGCCACGGAGTCCGCGGACGCCGTGAAACGCAAACTCACGATCATAAGGGAGGAGCTCAGGGCGGCCATGCTGCTCACGGGCTCGAGGGACGTGGCGGCGCTGTCCAAGGCGCGCCACGTGGTCCTCGGAGAGACCAGACAATGGATTGATGCGCTATGATAGACGCCAAGGAATATCTCAAGAAGACGTCCGCCGAGCTCGACGGACCCATAAAGAGCTACATCGGGAACGAGGAGCCCTCCAACCTCATGGAGGCCTCGAAGCAGTACCCCTACCGCGGCGGAAAGAGGATGAGGCCCGCCATGGCCGTCGCCTGCTGCGGCGCCGTCGGAGGGGACAAGTCCAAGGCGGTGCCCCTGGCGGTCGCCGTCGAGTACATCCACAACTTCACCCTGGTCCACGACGACCTCATGGACGGGGACGAGGCCCGCAGGGGCATGCCCACGATCCACGTGACCTACGGGATGCCCACCGCCGTCCTCGCCGGAGACGCCCTGTTCGCGAAGGCGTTCCAGATCATCTGCGACCTGGACGTGCCCGCCGAGAGGATGAGGGATGCGCTCCGCTACGTCAGCCAGGCCGTCTGGGATCTTGCCCGCGGACAGCAGATGGACGTCAACAACGAGGGGCAGATCGTGTCCGAGGATGTGTACCTGGAGACGATCAAGCTGAAGACCAGCGTCCTGTTCGCGGCCGCCGCGGCCGGCGGAGCGGTCATCGGAGGCGCGGACCAGAAGACCGTGGAGGCCATCCACGACTACGCCATCGAGACCGGACTGGGATTCCAGATCTTCGACGACTACCTCGGCATCATGGGCGACCCCGCCAAGACCGGCAAGTCCAACTCCAACGACATCAGGAAGGGCAAGTGCACCGTGATGGTCACCCACACCATCGCCGCCCTGAAGGACCAGCCCGCCAAGCTCGACGAGTTCAAGTCGATCCTCGGCAGGATGGACGCCACCGAGGAGGAGTGCGCCCGCGCCAAGCAGATCATGATCGAGGCCGGCTCCATCGACTACGCCATGGCCATGGCCAGGGAGAAGGTCGAGGGCGCCATAGAGAGGATCTCCTTCCTGCCCGAGGGCGAGGACAAGGAGTTCATGATCTCCCTCGCGAAGTACGCGATCGACAGGGAGCTCTGAGCCCCCTTTCATCAAACCCCTTAGAAACACCTTACTTCTCAGGCGTCCTCGATGCCGGTCTCCACGATCCGGTAGTAGGCGCTCCTCCCCTCGGGGAGGCTCCTGTGCTTGACGATGACGGCCTTCCTGCGGCCGTTGTCCAGCTTCTCGAGCCTGAGGATGGTCTTGGCGTTGTGGTTCAGCGCGTGCCCGCCGAGGAACTCGACGCGTCCGCTGGTGATGTTGGAGTAGACCTGCGAGGTGACGATTATCGCGACGTCGAACTTCCTGGCGATCTCCAGGAGGAGCTCGGTCTGCTTCACGAACTCGGTGCGCGCCTTGGGCTCGTCGTGCCTCAGGCGGTAGAACATTGTGAGCGAGTCGATCACCACGAGCGACACGACGCCGTTCTCGGCCAGCTTCCCGGTCTTCTCGATGCGGTCGGTCTGCTCCTCCAGGCTGTGGACCTGCGATATCAGGAGATTCTTCACCGCCTCGCCGCTGCCCTCGAACACCTGGCCGAGCCTCTCCGAGGACAATCCCTCGTTGTCTATGTAGGCGACCTTGCCGCCCTGCATCGCGACCGCGCGGGCCGCCTGCAGGCACACGTTGGTCTTGCCGGCCCCCGCCTCCCCGTAGAAGAGCGTGACGCACCCAGTCTCGATGCCTCCACCCAGGAGGCGGTCGAACTTGGGACAGTCGAGGGGTATGCGGGCCACGCAGGCCGATTGGTGAACGTCGTTAAAAACTGTTGTAAGGGTGCGCGAGGGGGACCGGCCCCCTCGCGGCGTTTGCTCACTCCTTGCGGGTGATGTCGTTGCCGTCGTCGTCCAGGGTCCTGCCCTCGACTCCGACGACATCGTCGATGCTGTGGTCCACGCCCGTCTGGACGACCTCGCCCTTCGACGCGTAGTATCCGACGGCCAGGAACGCGTACGCGATGTACGCGACGATCGCTATGACGACTATCGCGAGCACAACGAGCGCGAGTATGTTGACGAGCTCCTCCGCGAAGCCCGGCTGGGTGAGGGCCCACGCGAACACGGCGATCAGCGCCACGATGAGCACGACGATCGCCAGCAGGCCCACCGCGGACTTCCCGGTGCCCTTCCTCTCGACTGACATTCCTCTGTCTTCCATTCGAAACACCTCAGCTTGAGCTCTGCGGCATGTACGGGTACAGCGACATCGCCAGGTCGTTGAGCGTCATGGACTGCAGCACGACCCTCCCGGGTCCCGTGAGCGTCGTGACGAACAGGCCCTCGCCGCTGAACAGCGCGTTCTTGACGCCGCCGATGGACGTGATGTCGTATCCGACGGTGTCCTGCCACGCGACGGCGTGGGCGGTGGACACCTTGATGATCTCGCCGGGGGCCAGGTCCTTCACGATGAAGTCGCCGCATCCGCAGATGAAGGCGATTCCCGTACCGGAGATCCTCTGGATGATCAGTCCCTCGCCTCCGAACAGGGCGGAGGAGAGCTTCTTCTGCATCGCGAGCTCCAGGTTGACGCTCATCTCGGAGGCCAGGAATCCGGTCTTCTGGACGAACCACGCGCCTTTGCCGACGTCGATGTCCATGATCTTGCCGGGCGCGGGGTGCGAGAGACCGACGATGCCGTTCCCTTCCGATTTGTACTGGACGAGGAACAGGGAGGCTCCCGTCAGCGAGCGCTTGATGCTCGCCCACGCGCCGCCGGTGGCCTTTGCCTCCAGCGTGACGTTCCCGGTCATGTAGGCCATGGCGCCGGCGACGGACTGGATGAGCTCTCCGGATCCGATCTCGGCGTTGACCATCTGCAGGTTGTCGCCTGTGATTGTGTACTTCATTCATTGATGATTTTCGTTCCAGTATAAGATAGGTCGAATCGAAGCTTCGGAAATATGATGGCATCCTGCGTCCCGTCTGCACGTCAAAACGACGAGTACCGTGCATTATACTTACTAATTAATATTGCTTAAAGTGATAATATAATTATTGACAATTATAATAATGAAGTAATGACATCAAAATCGCAGACAGAGACCGGCTGTTCGGGGATCCGTCCGAACATGGGGGGCCTTGTTTCTGTTGGGAGGGAACATGAACAAAACAAATCGGGGTACGATACTGGCCGTTCTTATCGCGGTATCGATGGTATCGGCGGCGGTTGTTGTGCAATGCGGGGAAGGGGAGGCGTCTGCATATGATGCCGACACCGTTGCCACAATAACGACTGATGGGACGGTCTACGAATACTCTTCTCTGGCTGCGGCGGTATCGGATGCGGCGAACGGCGACACGATCGTGCTCGTCGCAGATATAAGCGATTTTGAAACAACGGATATCGTCACCGTGGATTCCTCGCAGGAACTGACTCTGGATCTTGCCGGCCACACCATTACAACAACCTCGGACTTCGTCGGGAGACCCATCGTCAACTATGGGACCCTGACCGTGACCGATTCCGTCGGTAACGGCGGAATCGACTCGTCTCCTTCGGAAAACGGGGGATACGGGGCGATTAACAACTACGGTACACTGAGCATATACGGAGGCACGTTCAAGGGTGCCCCGTACGCCAATGGATCCGTCGTCTACAACCGCGAGGGCGGAACACTCTACATCGCGGACGGGACATTCAGCGGTGCGACACGCGCCATCGTCAACATGAGCTACGCTGTGATCGACGGGGGCGACTTCTCGAACACCATGTGCAGCATGTGCAACAGCAGCGTCTGGGCCTACACGATCGTCAACGGTAGCGTCGATTCTTACATGGTCATAAACGGAGGCACCGTGACCGGGACACAGGGTGCTGTGTCTGCCAGTGTCGGACACATCATAATCAACGACGGGACGTTCAAGACCGTGGATTGCGAGAACAACCACGGAGCGATATTCTACGCCCTGTATGCCGCAGGAGAGGTCGGAGAGGTCCTCTGCGAAGTCTACGGAGGAACCTTCACAACCGAAGGGAAGTACGCTGCGGCCCTTATCGGAAACGACAACACCGACGGGGACGGCGGGATCAACGCGCAGGCCACCGCATACATCTACGGGGGAACGTTCATAGCACCCAGCGGCGTCACCGCGCTGAAGGGTGCCACGAACACGGGTGACCCGATAATCTATGGCGGAACATTCTCCTCGGACCCGTCTCAGTACGTGACCCTGCCTGCCACCGTCACCCTGTCTGAGGGACTCTACATCGTCTCCATCGCAGCCCCGGAAATTACCCTGTCCGGTACGGAAACTTCCGAGGGGGTGTACTCCACGGATGTCACCGTGACCATCACCACAGATCTGGAAGGATGCTCCATCGCGTACACCACGGATGGGAGCGATCCCTCCACATCATCCACGGCCGTCGTTGCCAGCAGTCCTGTGTCCATCACCCTGTCGAAAGGCTCCACCATCAGAGCGATGGTGGTGTACGACGGATTGTACGGAACCGAGATAGAGACGTCGTTCACGATAACCAAGACATCCACCGACGGCAGCAGCACCACGACCGAGACCAGCAACAGCGGGACAACTGCCGCGGGAACCGCATACAGCGAAACCACTGTGACGACCACGACCGACGGCCAGGTGACCAGCTCCACATCCACGGTCAGCACCGGCGATGTCGATGTCGTGCTGGATGGGACCACATCGGCCAGCGTCACCGTGACCGTGAATTCGGTCGATGCGGACACGGCGCTGTCCGACATCGAAGCCCTGATCGAGGTGGCCCGGGTGTCGGCAGGCGCGGATGAGGTTTCCTCCGTGGTGCTGGAAATTGAAACAGACAGTCTCGAACTGAGCTCGGACGTCGTCTCCGTCCTGAATGCCTACACCACATCCATCGTGATAACGGCCAGCGGAACCGAGACTCTGGAGCTCGACAGCACCGTGGTGAGCAACCTGGGCGGCGACATCGTCCTCACCGTCACCGATGTCACGGATGACGACGACACGCCGTCCGTTCTCGATGGGAACACCACGTACAGGTTCACGCTCACATCCGACGGGGAGTATGTGAGCGACCTTGTCGGATACGCCACATTCTCCGTGAACCTCACGCTGGCCTCCAACCAGACGGCCACCGTGTACTACTACAACGAGGACACGGGAACCATGAGTGAGGTTGATTCATGGTACTCCGATGGAGTGCTCACATTCAGCACCGATCACTTCTCGCTGTACACGATCTCCGTCACCACCTCTGGATCGATGGTGATCGTCCCCGACGACAACCGCACGACCCCGTCCGCGACCACGACGGCCTCCTCCGGGAGCGACAGCACCGTGACCGTGGTCGCCTGCGCGGCCGCCGCGGTGGCGGCTGCCCTCATGGCCGCGTTCATAGTCATCGACCTCCGCAGGAGATGACCCCAAACCGGTCCGGCTCCGGCCGGACCGGCCCTTACGACGGACACCGTTGAATACCCGCAGGCCGTTGGACCCTCTATGTCAGGCACGGCGTCGGGTGCGGAGGCCATCGTGGCCCCCGTCGTTTTCCTCGGGAGGGATGCGGTCGAGAAGGTCCGCCCTCCCAAGACCTACCGCCTGCCCGAGCTGGACTCGCACATCCGCACGTCCAGGACCCGCGCGGAGGCCCGCATAATGCACGAAGCCAGGGCCGCAGGCGTCCGCACCCCGTGCGTCTACGACATCGACCTGTCCCGGTGCTCCATAACGATGGAGAGGATGGACGGGCCGACGGTGAAGGCTCACCTCGACGAGCATCCGGAGGATGCCCCTGCCGTCTGCAAAGAGATAGGGCGCACGGTCGCCAGGCTGCACTCCGCCGGGATCTGCCACGGGGACCTCACGACATCGAACATGATCCTCTGCCCGGACGGCACGGTATGCCTCCTGGACCTCTCCATGGGGAAGACCCGCGCGGAGCTGGAGGACATCGGTGTGGACCTCAGGCTGCTGGAGCGGGCGTTCTCGTCCGCCCACGTGGACCTGCCGGATGCTTTCGCTGGTCTGATGGAGGAATACTACGCCAACATCCGCGACCCGAAGGCCGTGGCGAGGAAGCTCGAGGACATCAGGAACAGGGGAAGGTACACATGAGGCTCAAGGTCATCACATCGAATCCCGGGAAGGTCAGGGAGTACCAGGAGGAGCTCGGAGCGTACGGGATCGAAATGGAACACCTGCGCCATCCCTACGACGAGGTCCAGACCAGCGATCTCTCCGAGGTCGTGAACAAGGGGATGGATGCCATCATCTCGGAGGGGATCCGCGACTTCATCGTGGACGACTCCGGCCTGTTCGTGGACGCGCTGAAGGGATTCCCCGGGGTGTGGTCCGCCTACGCCCAGAAGACCATCGGCAACCCCGGGATCCTGAGGCTCATGGACGGCGTCGAGGACCGCGGGGCGGAGTTCAAGTGCTGCATCGGATGCGACATCGCGGGGAAGCGCATCGTCGTGACGGGCGTGTGCCGCGGAGTGATAACTGATTCCGAGCGCGGGACGGACGGATTCGGATTCGACCCCGTGTTCTCGCACGACGGGGAGCGCACCTTCGCCGAGATCTCCATGGACGAGAAGAACTCGGTGTCCCACCGCGGGAACGCGGTCAGGCTCCTTATTGAGGAATTGAAGAAAGAGGGCCTCATCGGGTGAGGCCCTCAGGAAAGGTTTCCGCCGTTCAGATGTGGAACGGCTCGTTGATGAAGAGGATGCAGAGTCCGAGGGCCAGCGCCAGGAACATCAGGTAGTTCCCGAGCATGGATTTGGTCTCGACCATGTCCATCCTGAACTTCAGGAGCGCCAGGATCTTGTTGAGCGAGAGGCACACCGCGAACGAGATCACCGTGGCGATGATCCATCCGTACTGGTCGACCCTGTCCGTGATGAGCGCGCCGACGATCCCGACGATGACCGCCAGGACCATGACGACGAAGAAGATCTTGGACATGTAGAGGTCCTTGAGGATGAACTCCCTCTCGTTGAACTCGGTGGGAGTGAACTCGTACTCCTCCTCGGGCTGCTCGATTATGCGCCTCTTCTTCTTGGCCATCGCGTCCGCATCCTTGTTTCACTTATAAAGCCTTCCTAGAATCGTCACGCGCGCGTGAACTGGTTCCTGGAGTGCTTCAGCGCCTCGATCACGGGAAGGGGCTTGCCCAGGAGGAACGTCTCCAGCGCCCCTCCGCCGGTGCTCACGTACGAGAAGCGGTCGGCGAGGTCGAACCTCTCCGCCGCGCCGCCGGTGTGGCCCCCTCCGATGACGGACTGCCCGCCGCTGTCGACCATGGCGGTCATCATGATGCGGGTTCCCACCTCGAAGCCCTCCTTCTCAATCATGCCGGCGGGGCCGGACATGAAGCTTGTCTTGGAGGAGACGATGACCTTGCGGAACTTCTCCGCCGAGGCGTCGCCGATGTCCAGGGCCGGCTCGGGCGTGGGGAGGTCGCCGATGTTCACGGACACGCGCCTGCCGTCCCTCTCGACGGCGACGTCCACGGGGAGGAGGACCCTCTGCCCGTAGGTGGACATGATGTCCTTGGCGGCCTGCAGGTTCTCGGGGGTGAGCTCGTCGCTCAGCACCTTCTTGCTGGCCTCGCCGATGTCCACCCCGCGGGCGAGGAGGTACGCGTTCCCCACGAGCCCCACGAGGATGACCGTGTCGGCCATACCGCTTCCGAGGACCCTGTCGATCATCTCGGAGACGTCGCCGAACTTGGCGCCGCCCAGGATGAACACGGAGGGCCTGCGGGGGTTGACGAAGATGGACTCCAGGGCGTAGACCTCCTTGGCCATGAGCCTTCCGGACGCGGACGGCACCTTGGGCTCGAACCCCACGAGGGAGCACTGGGAGCGGTGCGCCGCGCCGAAGGCGTCGCACACGTAGTAGTCGATGAGCGGGGCCAGCGTGCTCACTATCTCGCCCTCGGACTGCTTCATCATGTCGCCCTTGGCGGTCTCGCTGTCCAGCTCCCTGACGTTGCCCAGGAGGAGCACGGATCCGGGCTGGAGCGCCTTGATGGCCTCTGTCGCTTTCTGCCCGATGACGTCGTCCACGTAGGAGACGGGCATGCCGAGGTGCTTCGAGAGGAGCTCCGCGTGCTGCTCCAGGGGGATGAAGTCCCATCCGCCCTTGCGGCTCTGGTGGGCGAGCATCACGACCTTGGCGCGCTTGCCGACCAGCTCCCTCACGGTGGGCACGATCCTCCTGATCCTGGCGTCGTTGACGATGCAGAGGGTCTGCTTGTCCAGGGGGCAGTTGATGTCCACCCTCAGGAGGACGGTCCTGTCCCTGTAGTCGAAGTCCTCGAGGGTGTTGAACTGCTTCTCCATGGCGATCACTGCCTTCCGATGCCCATCGCCGCGTCGGTCTTCGCCACGGACTCGGCGGGGTCCTGGACCATCTTGCACATGGACCTGACGCAGTCCACGTTCTCGGGGACCACATCGGACTCCTGGTGGACCGCCTGGTAGTAGTAGAGGGTGCTTCCCACCACTTTCACACCGTCCTCCCAGACGACGATCTCGTACATGTCGGAGCGGTCCCTGCCGAGGTCGCGGGCCAGCTCCATGACCTGGGGCGTGGACTTGATGCCGTCGGAGCTCCTGACGAGCCTGACCCTGGGGGAGGACCTCATGATGTCCAGGACCTCCTCGGTGGTGGTCTCGCGGGAGAGCTGCGCCACGACGGTCTGCACGTGCATCAGGGTCGTGGACGCCTTGACGGCCATGGTGTTGATGTTGAGCCAGGGCATGACGCTCTGCACGTCGGGGCCGTGGTGGGTGGGGAGCTTCACGGAGGGCTCGAGCCCGTTGACCGGCCCGGTCTTGGCGTCGCCGGGGTCCGCCGCGCGCCTGACGATTGTGACGAACGCGTTCTGGACCTTGATCGCCTTGTCGATGAGGTACAGGGTCCTCAGGAGCGCGGTAGTGTTGCAGGAGACGACCCTGGAGAGCTGCGCCCCCCATGACTCGGCGTAGTTGGCGGTGGAGTTGAACGAGATGCCGGTGAGGCTGTGCTCCTCCCCGCCCTGGAAGATGGCCTTCACGCCGGCGGCCTTGTACATGTCCCTGTAGTACTCGCCCACGTTGCCGGGGGTGCAGTCCACGACGATGTCGACCTTGCCGAGCATGTCCTTCACGGTCCCGGAGATCGGGACGCCGGCCTTGGCGAAGGCCTCGACGCTCTCCTCGGGGACGTACAGGCCGTAGCCCTTGGACAGGGCGTCCTTCGCCTCGTAGTTGGGACGGGTCTTCGTCACCCCGACGAGCTCCATGTCGTCCTGTTTCGCGATGGCGGTCGCCACCCTCTTGCCTATAGTGCCGTAGCCGTTGACTCCAACCCTGACCTTCGACATCTTAAAAACCTGGTACCGCGCATGGGTAGGCCCGTTTATTAGGGTTGTGCGGGCCCGGGGGCATCATCCCCCGCCGGGCGTCGGGTCCGCGGCCCGATGACCGCCGACCCCGTTATCCCGAAGGACTCGAGGTCCAGCTGCTCCGACAGCACTTCCCATGACGGCTCCGATGGAATCATGCATATGCAATCGAGTGTCGTGTACATAATGATTGCGCTCGGACCTGGCCATCCGTCACGGTTATAAGAGCATCAGGCGATGCCAGCGCTCGGAGGAATGAGAATTAGAGGCACGGAAGCGCTCCTAACCATGCTGGAGGAGAGAGGCGTCGACACGATCTTCGGGTACCCCGGGGGAAGCGTCCTCTCCATCTACAACGAGCTGCTCGACTCGGACATCAGGCACGTCCTCGTCAGGCACGAGCAGTGCGCCGCCCACATGGCGGACGGGTACGCCAGGGCCAAGAACGTGCCGGGGGTCTGCCTCGCCACGAGCGGTCCCGGCACCACGAACCTGGTCACCGGCGTCGCCACGGCGTACGCCGACTCCGTGCCGATGATAGCGCTCACGGGGCAGGTCGCGGCGGGGTCGCTGGGACAGGGCGCGTTCCAGGAGGTCGACGCGTACAGCCTCCTGATGCCCATCACGAAGCACAGCTACAGGGTCCTGGACGTCGACAGGCTGCCCCACGCCATAAGCGAGGCCTGGGACATATGCCAGATGGGCAGGAAGGGACCGGTCCACATCGACATGCCCGTCGACCAGATGGGCATGGAGCTTGACTCCAGCCTCATCAGGGAGAGGTACGGCGTCAAGCCCCTGGGCGAGGACATGGCCGGCCTGCACGAGGCGGTCATGTGGATACGCGAGTCGAAGAGGCCGCTGATCCTCGTCGGCGGGGGCGCCATGGACGCCTCGGACGAGGTCATGGAACTGGCGAGGCTCATGGACGCGCCGGTCGTCAACACCCTGATGGGCATGGGCGTCGTCCCCTCGTCGTACGCCATGAACATGGGCCCGCTGGGGCTCCACGGGAGGCTCGCCGCCATCCAGCTGTCCGCCGAGGCGGATCTCATCATCTCGATAGGGAGCAGGTTCTCCGACAGGACCTACAGCCCCCACGACCGCATGCGCGAGGGCAGGGTCATCCACATCGACGTCGACGCGACGGAGTTCGGCAAGCACAGGCACTCCTGCGTCAACCTTCAGGCAGATGCCCGCAAGGCGATACGCGCGCTGATATGCGCCCTCGGGTCCAAGCCCCTCAGGTGGGAGCAGTGGTCCGACCACGCCAGGACGCTCAAGGCGGAGTCGTACATCGCGCCGGACAACGACGCGGTCCCGATCAAGCCCCAGAGGGTCATGCAGGAGATCAACTCCCTGCTGGACGACGACACCATCGTCACGACGGACGTGGGCCAGAACCAGATGTGGGCGATGCACTACCTGAACATCGAGAAGCCAAGGCAGTTCATCACCTCCGGGACGTTCGGGACCATGGGGTTCGGACTCCCGTCCGCCATAGGCGCGAAGGCCGCCAGGCCGGACAAGAAGGTCATGACGATCACCGGGGACGGCGGGCTGCAGATGGTCATCCAGGAGCTGGCCACGTCCGTCGCGGACAAGCTGCCGGTCACCATCGTCCTGCTCAACAACGGGTGCCTCGGCATGATCAGGCAGATGCAGAAGCACTACTGGGGCGGGAGGTACAGCGCCGAGGAGCTCGGGGCGGACCCGGATTTCGTCACCGTCGCGAAGGGATTCCACGCCAGGGGCGTCCGCGTCGAGAGGCCGGGCGAGATCCGCGACGCGATCAAGGACGCTCTGGAATCGGACGTCACCACGATCGTCGAGATCATGGTCGACCCCCAGGAGGACATCCTCCCGATGCTCCCCATGGACCCCAGGATCCCCATAATCAAGGGCGACTGCCACTACTGACCAAACCCGCGGGGGCCCGTCCCCCGCGTTCTTCCTCCCGTCGTCCGACGGGGTTTTATTGTTGTTATGCGATACTCGATTGTCCGTATCACGGATGTAGCGCTACGCCACAGGCGCAGGTTCAAATAACGGTTGAATGGCAATGTACAGCATGCACATACTTGCAGAAAGGTACGATATGAAGAAGGTGCTCTTCGGAGTGATTACCTCGACCGCCCTGCTCTTCGTTCCCGTCTATTCATCCTACATGTTCACAGAGGCATGGCCCACGACTGCAGGATTCCTGTTCACGGTATCCGTATTCGCGGCCGTCCTGTCATTCTTCTTCGCAGTATATGCCCCCTGGATCTGCAAAGTGTCGGAGATCCCGACCGAGAAGTCCGAAAGAAGCCACAGGGGGCAGTGAAATGGATCTGCTGAGCGAGAGTTCCAGAAACGCGTCCCAAAATCAATCTTCTGCACGGAATCACATCATGACGTTCGTGATAACGGTGTGGGCCTGTGGCATATCGGCCATCATCGCAGTGTATACATCCGACCTGCCGGCAGAAGCATGGGCCAGAATCTGGTTCGCAATCGCGGCATCATCGGCAGCAATCTTCGTCGTACTGGAAATAAACAGGACAGCCAGCCGCCAGATTCAGGTCGAGTACCTGGTCATGGCGGCGATGAGGGACTACATCGCGGAGAACATAGACGGCGACATATACTGGTTCGAGAGGAACCACCGCCTCGAGCTCTCGGAGATGCTGAGCACGGAGACGGACCTGAGCTGCATGGAGATCAGGCGGGGAATCAGGGCCGCCGCGGTCGGACTGGACGCCAGGATGTTCCTGCGATTCCAATGGTGCCTCGCGCCTGCGGTATTATTTTAAATATGTCGCCAATCCGACCAAGCGATACCATGAAGGGTACGAAGGCTCTGGTCACAATGCTCGAGAGGAAGGGGGTCGACACCGTTTTCGGGTACCCCGGCGGAAGCGTCATCCCGATCTACGACGAGCTGTACGACTCGGGCCTCCGCCACATCCTCGTGAGGCACGAGCAGTGCGCCGCGCACATGGCGGACGGGTACGCCCGCGCCAGCGGCAGGCCCGGAGTCTGCCTGGCCACCAGCGGCCCCGGCGCCACGAACCTCGTGACCGGCGTCGCCACCGCGTACGCGGACTCGGTCCCGATGCTCGCCCTGACCGGACAGGTCGGGGTCGGCTCCCTCGGGCTGGGCGCGTTCCAGGAGGTGGACGCCTACAGCCTCCTCATGCCCATCACGAAGCACAACTTCAGGGTCCTCGACGTCAACAGGCTGCCCCACGCCATCAAGGAGGCCTGGGAGATCTGCCAGACCGGGAGGCCCGGGCCGGTCCACGTGGACCTGCCGGTGGACCAGATGAACGCCTCCATCGACGAGTCGCTCCTCGACGAGAGGTACTACACCAAGCCCCCCGCGGAGGACCTGAGCGCCCTCGAGGAGGCCGTCCAGTGGATCCGCGAGGCCAAGCGCCCGGTCATCCTCTGCGGAGGCGGAGCGGTGAACGCCGCAGACGAGGTCATGGCCCTGTCCAGGCGCCTCGGCGCCCCGGTGGACACCACCCTCATGGGGATGGGCGTCGTTCCCTCGTCGTACGAGCTGGCCATGGGCCCCCTCGGGATGCACGGCAGGCTCGCCGCCCTGGAGATGATGAACTCCGCCGACCTCATCATATCGGTGGGAAGCAGGTTCGCGGACAGGACCTACGGGAAGAGGTGCAGAATGCAGGACCCGGCCGGACGCGTCGTGCACATCGACGTGGACGCCACGGAGTTCGGGAAGCACGGGCACCCCAGCGCCGACATACAGTGCGACTGCGCCAAGGCGGTCAGGATGATCCTGGAGCGCCTCGGGTCCGTCTCCACCGGAGAGGACTGGACCGCCCGCGCGAAGGCGGCGAAGCACCGCTGCGCCTGCGACCCGGTGCCGGAGAGCGTCCCCATAGCGCCGCAGACCGTCATGCACGAGCTCAACCGCATCATCGACGAGGACACCATAGTCACCACCGACGTCGGTCAGAACCAGATGTGGGCGATGCACTTCCTCAACATCGAGCGCCCCCGCCAGCTCCTCTCGTCCGGAACCTTCGGCACGATGGGGTACGGATTGCCGGCGGCGATCGGCGCCAAGGCCGCCAAGCCGGACAAGCACGTCATCGCCATCACCGGGGACGGCGGCTTCCAGATGGTCATGCAGGAGATGGCCACGTCCATGGCCGAGGACCTTCCCGTCACGGTGGTGCTTCTCAACAACGGCACCCTCGGCATGGTCAGGCAGTGGCAGAAGCTCTTCTGGAACGAGAGGTACTCCGCCACGACCCTGAAGTGCGACCCGGATTTCGTGAAGATGGCCGAGGCCTTCGGAGCCGAGGGCATCCGCGTGGAGCGTCCGGGCGAGATCGGCGACGCCCTCAGGCGCGCAAGGGACTGCGGGAAGAGCTGCATCGTCGAGATCATGGTCGACCCCGAGGAGCACGCCCTCCCGATGATACCCGCCGACCCCAACGCCGCCATGGTCAGGGGAAGGTGCGGGTACGTCCTCCCGCAGTGACGCGGGACCCCGCGGATACCGTTAAGAAAGATGCCGTGGTCTCGGTTGCATGGACCTAGAGCAGCAGGTACTGGAGAGGATAGTCCCGACCCCCGAGCAGGTCAGGTCCATCGAGGAGAGGGCCGGACGCCTGAAGGCGGAGGTCGAGGCGTACGTGGCGTCGCACGGCATAGACGCCGAGGCGCGCTTCGCCGGCTCGTTCTCCAAGAACACGTTCCTGTCCGACCCGGACCTGGACCTGTTCCTCCTGTTCCCCACGAGCGTGAGCCCCGAGGACCTGAAGAGGATCGGGCTCCAGGCGGGCGAGGACATCCTCCACGGCGAGCGCATATTCTCGGAGCACCCCTACACCAGGGGGACCTACGAGGGCCTCGACGTGGACATGGTCCCCTGCTACCACATCGACAGCACGTCGCAGCTGAAGACCGCGGTGGACCGCACCCCGTTCCACACGGCGTTCGTGAAGAGCAGGCTGGACGACGCCGGATGCAACCAGGTCCGCCTCCTGAAGAAGTTCATGAAGTCCGTCGGGATATACGGCGCGGAGCAGGACGCCCGCGGGTTCTCCGGGTACCTGTGCGAGATCCTCGTCGTGAAGTACGGATCCTTCAGGAAGGTGCTGGAGGCCGCCGCGAAGTACAGGGAGGGCACGGTGCTGGAGGTCCGCGGCAGGGGCCCGGACATGCGCGCGCCGCTGGTGGTGTACGACCCGGTCGACAACAACCGCAACGTCGCGTCGGCGGTCCACCTGGAGACGCTGGCCCGCTTCATAGTCGCCGCCAGGGCGTACCTCGCCGAGCCGAGGATGGAGTTCTTCTTCCCGGACGCCAGGATGCCCATGCCTCGGGATTGGCTCGCGAGCCGCGCGGAGGCGGACGGCGCCAGGCTCCTGACGGTGGAGTTCCCCCGGCCGGAGGCCGTGGAGGACAACCTGCAGTCGCAGCTCTGGAAGACGCAGTACGCCCTGGCCAGGAAGCTGGACCGCTTCGGCTTCGAGGTGATCCGCGCGATACACGCCATGGACAACGACACCATGACCGTGGTTTTCATGCTCGGGAGGGACACCCTGTCCCCGACGTTCAAGCACAGGGGCCCGCCCGTGTGGGTGGACTCCGAGGCGTTCCTCGCGAAGTGGAGGGGCGGGAAGCACGGCGAGCCGTTCATAGAGGACGGCGCGTGGACCGTGGTGGCCGACCGCCAGTACACCTCCGCCGGGGAGATGCTCAGGGGCGAGGTCGACACCGCCGGGATCGGGAGGAACCTGGACCCCGCGGCGATGGCCGTCACCGGGCACGACGCCACCGTCCGCGGAGGGGACAGGCTGCTCCTGACGGAGCTGCTGGACCCGAAGTTCCCGTGGGAGCGCTGAGCGAAGGATTATTAATCCGTCAGCCAATCGGCGCACACTGGGCCTGTGGGCTAGCTTGGTATACTTGTGGCTTTGGGAGCCATTGACCCCGGTTCAAATCCGGGCAGGCCCACTCCCAACATCGTCTGGATGCCCCGTTTTCAGGCTTCATCCCGCCGCCATTCATCTCGGTTCGAATCCGCCCCGTCCGATTCCGATTCGAACCGTTCGGCCCATCGGAGCATGCATCGTTCTTCCTCTCCGATGGTTCCGTATATCCGCAAGTGCTATCCGGGAACGCATCGGTATCGGATAACTGTGTATACTGTGTATATACAGT
>JAUNXZ010000117.1 GCA_030539515.1 Thermoplasmata archaeon | reverse complement strand
AGCGCTGCCTGCAGCAGGCCGCCCTCTACGACGAGGTCGCCGACCGCCTGGACACGTCCGCCCTGGGACTCTCCGGAGGGCAGCAGCAGAGGCTGTGCATCGCACGTGCGCTCTCCGTGAACCCGGAGGTCATCCTCATGGACGAGCCCACGTCCGCGCTCGACCCGATCGCCACCTCGAAGATCGAGGACCTGGCGATCGAGCTCAAGAAGGACTACACCGTCGCGATCGTCACCCACAACATGCAGCAGGCGTCCCGTATCAGCGACTACACCGGCTTCATGTTCCTGGGCAAGATGATCGAGTTCAACGACACCGCTCCGATGTTCAACAAGCCGGAGAAGGCTATGACTGAGCGCTACCTCACCGGAAGGTTCGGATGATAACATGCAGAGATTCGAAGACGACATAGACACAGTTGTCGCAGAGACCTGCGACATGGCGAAGCTGGCGACCGACATGCTGGAGAGGGCCATCCAGGCCATCACCGACGGCGACGTCGAGCTGGCGGACACGATAATAGCCGACCAGGACAGGATCGAGAAGTTCGACGACGACATAGAGGACGCCGCGCTCAGGATCATGTCCATCTACCAGCCCACCGCGGTGGACTCCAGGACCGTTGCGACTGTCCTGAAGTCGATCACGCACCTGGAGAGGATCGCCAAGTACAGCACCAACATCGCGACCGCGACGAAGTACCTGCACGACAAGCCCACCTATGAAGTGGTGGAGCTCATCGCGCCCATGGGCGAGATGGCCCTGAGCCTCGTCAGGCAGGTCACAGCCGGGTTCGAGAACAGGTCCGTCGAGGGGTTCAAGATGATCCGCGAGACCGACGACCGCCTGGACGCCGCGATGCAGGAGAACCTGAAGAGGATCGTGGACTACGTCAACACCCACGAGAACAGCGCCGACGTGTGCATCTACTACATCTCGGTGCTCAAGTTCCTCGAGAGGGTCGGAGACCACTGCTGCAAGATGGCGGAGAAGGTCTGCTACATGGTCTGCGGCAAGCGCGTGACCATACAGTGAAGTGAAAACAAGGGAGGGGCAACGTCACCCGCCCCTCCCGACTTAATCTTGTTTTTCTCAGGCCTTCGGGCCGTAGCCGTCCCTCGTGCGGAAGATCGCCAGCACGAGGAACATCCCCGCGATGATCACGAAGAGCCCGGGGTACACGAAGAGGCCGTGGGCGCACATGACGAGGCCCATCGCACCGGACAGGGCGCAAAGCACAGCGCAGATCTGCCAGGGCTGGCCGCGCCTCGCCGCGATGTAGCAGCACAGCGAGAGAAGTCCGCTCAGCAGGAGCCCGACCATGCTGATGGTCATGAGGGTGCCCGCTCCATCCTGCCAGGCGGGCATGAACCCGCTCAGGTCGATGGGGAGGTTCCGGAGGTGGTCGGTCATGGTGATGTACTGGGCGTGGTCCATGTGGGTGGAGTAGAACCAGGTCTCCATGCATCCCACGATGGTTGCGACGAGACCGTACAGCAGGAAGATCCACGCGTAGCGCGGACCGGTTTTGACTCTGTCCTTCGACATTTGGATCACGCGGAGAAGGCTTCGCGGTTCTTATTGACGCGCATCGTCATGATGAGGCCGACGAGCAGCAGGAACAGGGCGATGACGGCCATCTGGATGGCCGGAATCGCGTAGAGCACCACGGCGATGTCCGCGACCGCCATGCATCCGATGCATATCTCCCACTTCACGCGCTTCTTGGCGAGGCGTCCCGCTATCAGCGCGGCGACGCCGCTGACGCCGGCGGCGATGGGCCACCAGAGCAGCGACGAGTCCATCTGTTCCTGGGTCACGGCGGAGCCCTCGGGCACCTTGATCCCCGCGATCGAGCCCCATATCAGGAGCAGCGCCAGGATGATGGAGAGCACGCCGTAGACCGTGATGAGGGTCGGCGTGTAGCCGAGGGTGTCCCCCTTCCCGGACCCGGCGTAGGCGTTCCCGCCCTTGTCGAGCTCGTAGTACTTCGCCATCCGCTCACTCCAGGAAAGCGTCCTTCCTGTTGTAGATCAGGTAGGTCATCAGGGCGCCGACGATCACCATGACGAGTCCCTCGACAGGGGAGAACACGGTGACCACGAGGCACGCGGCGGTGGACGCTCCGCACAGGATGACGGTGAGCTTCCAGTTCTCGGCCTTCCTGCACTGGATGTAGCAGAGGATCGCCAGGATACCGCTGGCCGCCATCGCGAAGAACGTGGCGCAGAGCATCAGCACGAGCCCGGAGGACCAGGCGGGCATCAGCGTCGAGTAGTCGACGCCGGTGGCGTCGGTCATCGTCTGGATCAGCTCGTTGTAAGAGGCCTCAGTGAGTCCGGCCACGGATATTCCGATGAGCAGCCCGAAGACCGCTGCGAGTATCCCGTAGACGAGGATCAGGGGCGCGAACGAGAGCGCCGGGCGGGAGGCCTGGCGGTAGTAGCCGTCGCTGTAGCCGTATCCGGCGCCGGCCTCGTGATTGAAGCCGCCTCCGACCGGCGAGCCGCACTCGGGGCAGAAAGCGGAACCGTCGGGCAGCTCCGCTCCGCATCTGGTGCAGAACTTGTCTCCTTCCATGCTCCCCCGTATCGCGCTAGGATTTATCTATGCGCCTGCGACCGCCGCGCCGTTCCGGAAGGAGTTAGCGCTGACGCACACCCGCCCCGGCTTAATACTAGCAGGATTCACACCCCCCATGACTGAGGTTTTCGATGTCGGCGACCCGGCCCCGTGCTGGGATGCATGGATGAGAGGGACCGCCGGTATGGGCGTGGACGGGATAGCGGCGACGTGCCCGGACCTGGGGCCCGCGGCGGATGCGCTGGAGAGAGTTGGTATGACTGCCTTCGCGAGGGAGGCATCCTCCGCGGTGGCGTCGTCGGGCGACAGCGCCGGCGAGGTGGCGTTCCTGGCGTTCAGGATGGCCCTGCAGCACGTGGCTGACGGGGCTTCGAGGGGTGTCGCTTACAATGGAGGGATCAGGACTGTCGCGGAGGCGCTCTACGGACCCGCCTCGGTGCACGGGATGACCGTCCGCGCCCTGGCGGACATGCCCGGGCTGATGGCCCCCGCGAATCCGGAGGGCCTGGCGGTGTGCGCGGACGCGCTCCTGGAGCTGGCGACCGAATGTATCGGTACATGCAGGGATCCCGCGACGGCATCGCACGTGTCCGGGATGCTCTCAGCGGGTTCCGGCGAGCTCATCGCGTCCTGCCTGTGCCTCGAGACGGTGGACGGCTTCGCCCCGGCGCTGGAGAGGGTCTCCCTGGTGGGGCTCTTCGGCAGGCTGCTGGCGGCGTCGATGGTCCAGGACGGGTGCAGGGCGATATCAGAGGGCTCCGTGAGGGCGTTCGCAAGGTGCATCCCCTGGAGGTGGGTGGACGGCACGTCGGTCATCCTGGAGGAGCTGTACGAGTGCATGTGCGCCGTTTCTGGTGCCAGGATCGGCCCGGCGCCCTGCGACCTCTCCGGCGTGTACATCGACATGTCCGGGTGCCCGGGGCAATGAGCCCGGAGGAACCGGGATGGGACACCATCCCCCTCACGGGCACAGGATCTGGAAGGCGGTGCGAAGCTAGGGGATGATGGCTAGTGTCTGCCAACATTGCTCCTTAGACTGACACGCTACCAGCTAGAGTATGCGCCCTCATGGATAAAAGCGTTATCACCATCGATGCAGTTACAGTAACTCCGATTATGAGAATGGGGTGGTGCGACGCTAGGGATGTTGGCTCATACCTGCCAGCATTGCTCCGTAGACTGATACGCTACCAGATGATCATAGTCACTTCAGTTTATAAACCTATCACTATCGATACCGATATCGGAATCAAACGGATCGGAGAATTATGCGGTGCGAAGCTAGGGGATGTTGGCTTATCGGCCAGCATTGCTCCCTAGACTAATACGCGACCATCTTCCAGATGGGGCTCGTGATTAAAAAGTGTTTTGATAGTCGATTGGCTTATCAGAACATTCAGTCTAAGGGATGGGTGGTGCGACGCTAGGGGATGTTGTCTCGTGATCTGACAGCATTGCTCCCTAGACTAACACGCTACCGGGCCTTGGATTCGGATGCAGGGATAAAAGCGTTTCCACCATCAATATCGATACGAAAATTATGGTTATTAGAATAAGGTGGTGCGATGCTAGGGATGTTGGCTAGTGTCTGCCAGCATTGCTCCGTGGACTGATACGCTACCAGATTCTAGATGCGTCTGCCGGGATAAAAGCGTTTCCCGTATCGATTATCTTATTGAAATCTGAAATCCCCGATACACGATGCATCTTCGGATAGGTCTTATCTACGAATTAACGGTTTCCCAGTTCGTCGCACTATACCTGCTCGATTTTTCCTCTTCCTCG
>JAUNXZ010000116.1 GCA_030539515.1 Thermoplasmata archaeon | reverse complement strand
AGGGCGGGATGGACGACTCCACCCTGGCCTTCACCTGCAGCCTGGACACCGACTCGCGCATGGCGTTCTACGACGTCATGGGGTCCCTGGCGCACGTGCGCATGCTGAAGGCCTGCGGGGTCATCCCCGCGGATGACGCCGACGCGATAGCCGCGGGCCTCAAGGAGATCCTGAAGGACGTCGAGGCGGGAACGTTCCAATTCGACCGCTCCCGCGAGGACGTGCACACCTGCATCGAGTTCGCTCTCACCGAAGCGATAGGCCCGGCGGGCGGGAAGCTCCACACCGCCAGGAGCCGCAACGACCAGGTCGCCACCGACTTCCGCATGTACCTGAGGGACGCCGCCCTGCAGGCGGCCGAGGCCGTCAACGGCCTGATGATGTCCCTGGTCCGCATCGCGGAGACGAACGGCGACACCGTCATGCCAGGCTTCACCCACATGCAGCACGCCCAGCCCGTGACGCTCGCCCAGCACATGCTGGCCCACGCGTTCAGGTTCTCCCGCGACGCGGACAGGTTCCTGGACGCATTCAGGAGGATGGACAAGTGCCCCCTGGGCGCCGCGGCGCTCGCCGGAACGACGTTCCCCATCGACAGGGGCATGACCTCCGAGGCCCTCGGCTTCAGGGAGCCCACCGAGAACTCCATGGACTCGGTGAGCGACAGGGACTTCGCCACCGAGCTGTCCTACTGCTGCGCGCAGACAGCTATACACCTCTCCTCGCTGTGCGAGGAGCTGGTGCTCTGGTCGTCGCAGGAGTTCGCGTTCATAGAGATGGACGACCGCTACACCACCGGCTCGTCGATCATGCCGCAGAAGAAGAACCCGGACATCGCCGAGCTCGTCCGCGGCAAGACCGGGCAGGTCATCGGCTCGCTCACCGCGATGCTCGTGATGACCAAGGGCCTCCCGCTGACGTACAACCGCGACCTCCAGGAGGACAAGGCGCCCGTCATGGACGCCATGGACATCGTGATCTCCAGCGCGGGGATGATGTCGAAGGTCGTCTCCACCACGGCGTTCCACGGGGAGCGCATGTACGAGGTCACCTCCGCCGGCCAGATCAACGCGACGGACCTGGCAGACTACCTCGTCACGAAGGGGGTCCCGTTCAGGGAGGCCCACGGCATCGTCGGCGCCGCCGTGAGGAGGAGCATCGACACCGGCGTGAACCTGGAGGACATGACCCTGGAGCAGCTGAGGGAGTTCTCCCCGCTGATCTCCGAGGACGTGTTCGACATCCTCCCGGTCAAGAGGTGCGTGGAGAGGCGCTGCTCCTACGGGGGCACCGCGCCGTCGTCCACCGACGCGCAGATCTCGAAGGCGGTGGAGCAGATGATGCTCCGCGACGAGGTCGTGCGCCAGGAGAAGCAGCTCATCTCGAACTGCTGGAAGGCCCTCCTGGAGTGAAACTTCGAAATTCTAAAAACCCGGGAAGGGCCGGAGCCCTTCCCGGGAACATGTTTTATCAGCGGTGCGTGAACACGAAGGACACGTGGTCCGCGTCCTTCGACTCGACCCTGGCGAACCCGATCCTCTCGAGCTGGACGGAGTCGCCCTCCTCGGTGGCCATGGACCTCTCGACCATGCCCTTGACGAGCTCTCCGGAGGGCATCAGCAGATCCGCGTCGATTCCGTCCGCTCCGACCCACTGGACCGCGCGGACGCCCTGCTTCAGGATGGACACGTCGTTCCCTGCGTACTTGGCGGGAAGCCCGTAGTCGAGGTTGCAGAGGTCCTTGAGGCGGATCCTCTTGGCGTCGTAGAACAGCTTGGAGTCGTCGGCGGCCAGGAACACAGTCCTGGGGTTCTCGAGATGATACTCGCGCTTGCCCCTCTCGGGGTGGTCCGGGTGCCTGGGGGCGCTCCCCTCGAGCACGTCGGCGCCGTCGATGTCGTAGCGCACCGGGTCGGCGACGAAGAAGTACCTGTTCGAGACGGGGTCGATGATGTCGCGGTTCATGCTGTACAGCCCGTCCCAGGAGAACTGGATGTCGACGCTCTTCATGCCCGCCTCGACCCAGTAGCGCCTGATGGCCTCCGGCCTGATGCCGCGCCTCTCCAGGGCGCGGACCGTCCCCGTGCGAACATCGTCCCATCCGGTGTACTCGCCGTTGGCGATGGACTGCTTGATCAGCGACGTCTTCAGGACTGTGTCGGGGATGTTCACGAGGCCGTAGTGGTAGTACTCCGGCTTCTTCCATCCCATGTAGTCGAAGATGTACTCCTGGCGGAAGGTGTTGTTCAGGTGGTCCTTCCCGCGGATCACGTGCGTCATGCCCATCTCGTGGTCGTCGATGGCCACGGAGAGGTTCATCATCGGGTACGCCACGTACTTGTCCCCGGTCCTGGGGTGGGGGTGCCTGACGAGGCGCAGGGCAACGAAGTCCCTCACGGCGGGGTTGGGGTGCTGCAGATCGGTCTTGACAACGACGACGGCGTCGCCGTCCGCGTAGTCCCCTGCCAGGAATTTGTCATAACGCTCGAGCTGCTCCTCCGCGGGCAGCTCCCTGCAGGGACATGCCCGGCCGTGGTCCTTCAGCTCCCTCCAGCTGTCGGCGTTGCAGGTGCACACGTATGCGTGCCCGCCCTCCAGAAGCCTCCTGGTGTAGTCGTAGTACAGGGGGAACCTCTCGGACTGGATGTACGTCTTGGAGCACTTGACCCCGAGCCAGTCCAGGTCCTCCGGGATCATGTCGTACGCGTTGGGGTCGATCTTCTCCGGGTTGGTGTCCTCGAACCTCAGGACGAGGTCCCCGCCGTAGCGCTTCACGTACTCGTCGTTGAGGATCGACACGCGGGTGTGCCCGATGTGCAGCGGCCCGGAGGGTCCGGGCGCGATGCGCATGACGACCTTCCCGTCCACGTTCTTGAGCTCCGGGAGCTCGTAGGTGCGCTCCTTTTTCTCCTTCACCAGGAGCGACGAGTCCATCTCCGCCAGCGCCTTGGTCTGGGCCTCCAGGCCCATGGCGTTGACCTCCTCCGTGATGGAGTTGATCAGCGGCGTGATCTCGCCCGCCCTCTCGCGGAGCTCCGGGCATCCGCCCAGCACCTTGCCGACGACGGCCTTCGGGTTGGCCTTGCCCTTGAAGAAAACCGCGTTCTGGAGGGCGAACTTGCGTATCGTCTCCTCTATCTGCTCTGCCATGGGCTCCCCTATGGGGAGCCCGTATTAATCCTTTGAACGGTCACACGGAGAGACGCGCCTTACGCCTGTCGAACTCGCGGCGCAGGTCGGTGGCCGTCGCCGGCTCCCTGCCGATCTCCTTCAGAAGAGAGATCACATAGTCGGCGCACCTGTGGCCGTCCTCGATGTCCATGCTGCTCTGGGCGACACCGGCGAGATGGCTCGCCGGCGGGATGATCGACGTCACCACGTTCGCTCCGGCGTCCAGCCTGGTGCGCATGCCGGCGATGCCCTCGACGTCCAGCGTCGCCGGGATCAGCACGTCGTGCCTCAGCAGCCTCATGGCCGACAGGCACAGCAGCTCGTTCACCGAGTCGACCGTCCCGGAGAGCTCCATCGGCGTGCCCTCCTGCGGGACGAACGTCATCGCGCGGACCTGGTCGCACCCGAGGGCGATCATCTCGCGGATCGCGTGCACCCTGTCCTCCACGGTCTCGCCGATCCCGACCATCATGCCGTCCTCCGCAAGCATCCCGTTGCGCATGGCCCAGACCTTCTGGTTGCGCCTGTAGTCGAAGTCCTGGCCAAGGCGCCTGTCCGCGAAGAGCGCGCGGTTGTACGTCTCCTGGTAGCATGCGACGATATCGGCGCCGGCGTCCCTGAGCTTGGGGAAGTCCCCCTCCGGGACGGCGCCGGGCGACGCCATCACGGGTATGCCGACCTCGTCGCATATCGTGGACACCAGGTGGATGAAGTTCTCGTACCCGTTGCGGATCATGAAGGGGTCCTCGCCCATGGTGAGGTCCGCCAGGTTGATCCCGGAGTCGCGGATGCTCCTCGCCAGGTCCACGATCTCGTCCTCGGTCTTGCGGTAGCGGTCGATGGAGTTCGATTTGCGGTAGTAGCAGAACGAGCACTCGTTCCTGCAGTAGGTGGAGAAGTACACGAACCCGTAGAGGAAGGTCCTCTTCCCGAACTCCCTGTCGCGGACCCTGCGGGCCGCGGCGAACACGGCCTCGCGGTCGTCGCCCTCGGCCGTGATGAGCGCGGCCAGCTCCGCGTCGGTCGCCTCGCCTCCGGAGGCGAGCCTGTCAGCTATCTCGGGAACGTCCATGTGTTTCCTCCTACGGTACCAGCCACTGGATTGTGTCTATAAAAAAGCTGTAGGCCCCGGGGGTATGGGATTCAAATACTGCGGGATGCCGCCCCGGCCGCCTCCTCGGCGGCCTTGAGGCAGGCCATGAGGTCGTCGGCGG
>JAUNXZ010000115.1 GCA_030539515.1 Thermoplasmata archaeon | reverse complement strand
TGCTCGCCTGCGGCCCGGAGGTCATGCTCTGGTTCACGTACAAGGCCTGCCAGGAGCTCGGGGTCGACTGCCAGCTCTCCCTCGAGAGGTACATGAAGTGCGGCGCCGGCGTCTGCGGGTGCTGCGTCATGGACGATTCCCGCGTCTGCAAAGACGGTCCGGTCTTCGACTCGTCGCAGCTCTCGAAGCTCACCGAGTTCGGCGTCAGCAAGAGGGACGAGTGCGGGCGTCTGGTCAAGTTCAGGCCATGACGCAGGCGGACCATATCACCGTCGCGCACGGCAACCTCGTGGTGGACGTCCCCAGGAGGCTCTTCAAGGGCCCCGACTGCGTCATAGACGAGGAAGCCGCGAAGCCCTTCCGGGACATGATCCGCGGGAGGTACCCGTGGCTGTCCGAGAGCTCCGTGGAGGTGCTGATGGCCAAGGCCCGCAAGGAGATGATCCGCGTCAGGGACGAGGAGACCAAGGGCAGGAGCCACAGCAGGAGCCTGGCGGACCAGGGGAAGCTGGACCAGGCCATCGCCCATATGAGGCTCCACATCGAGATGGACCCCGAGGACGCAGATTCGTGGTACGAGCTCGGGAACCTCCTCTGCAAGGCGGGGGACGCCGAGGAGGGCTACAGGGCGATAAACCGCGGAAGGGAGCTGGCGCTCAGCAGTCAGAAGAGGAAAACAGGGCGTTGATCGCGCCCACCACTTCGGGAACCGTCGCTCCCCAGGGCACGCGCACGACGTCGCCGTCGATCTCGTGGCCCTGCTTGACCTTGCAGCACTTCACGATGGACTTCTCGCCCGGGACCGTGTGGTCCGCCGGGCACACGTTGATGAACGGCACGTCGGAGCCGTAGAGCTCCCTGTAGATCCTGTACGACAGGTGGCATCCGATGAGGGTGACCTCCCCCGGATCGTCGGGGGCGTCGTCCAGGAAGCAGAACGGCATGGGCGCCTCCAGGTGGGAGACCCTGCACGGGAACATGACCGCCGGCGTCTCGACCTCGGGCACCTTGGACGCCATGTCGACGATCCGCTCGGTGACGATCACCGGAAGCTCCACGAAACCGGACTCCAGCGCCTTCCGCACGAGCACCCCGAGCTTCGCCGGAGACGGCGGGACGTTGTCCACCACCGTGAGACGGAGGGGCTCCAGGTCTTTCACGTAGCTGATGTGGGAGAACATCCCGCGGACGACCACGGCCTTCCCCGGATGCTCCGCCTGGAGCAGCGCCATCGCAGGGAGGTTCAGGACGTCCAGCTCCGGATCCTCCACGAACACCGTGTCCTCCGGCATGGATATCAGCGAGTACCCGTCCAGCTCCCTGAACAGCCCGGTCCCGGGCCTCTTGCGCAGCTCGACGATGGCGTACTCGTCCCCGCTCTTCAGAACGAGGGCGTCCGTCCGCACGTAGGACCTCCAGCCGTCCATCAGGCGGGCTATGGAGTCCTCCGTCAGGGGGAACCCGACCTCGTGCATGGAGACGTCCTTGCAGTGCATCGCACGTGTATCCAGACGGGCCTATTTCAACCCCGACGATTGTCCATATCGTTTTATAGAGGAAACCAATCAGGATGCTTACAGGTCGGGGTACCACAGCGGCCATGGGGTGGACTGCAGATCCATTTATGGGGGTTCGACTCCCTCCCCCGACTCCATACAATTCTCGAGAAAATGCATCCGGAGGACGGGAGTCCGTCCGGATGAATGGGTTTTCAAAGATGTTTCGGGAGGGGATCACTCCTCTTCCTCGTCCTCCAGGACCTTGCGGAGGATGAACTCGTCGCGGGTCTCCCCGAAGGCCTCGATCAGCGCGTCGTCCTCGATGAACAGCCCGTAGGGCGTGCCCTCGTACATCACGTACACCGAGCACCCGACGGCCTCGCCGTCGTACTCCTTCTCCAGGAAGTCCTCGAACTCGTCGTTGCGGTCGTCGATGGCGTCGAGGATCATGTCCTCGCTCTCCTCTCCGAAGATGTCGTCGAGGGGGTAGTCGTCCGGGTCGACGAAGTAGTCGTCGAAGTCCGGGTAGTCGTACTGCACCAGGACGGCCTTGGCGCCCACCGCGTCCGCGAACGCGACCAGGGAGTCGAAGTCGTTGTTCCCCACGATGACGGGGCCCTCCATCCACTCCAGGTCACCGGTGACCTCGAAGACGGGGATGTCGAATTCGCCTTTCAGCTCGTCCATGGCGGGTATGGGACTCTCGCTCATGTTATCCCGTATCGACGGCCGAGCGTTTAATCCTGGCTACTCCGCGGTACCTTCCGGGGGTACGGGGGCTCCGACGGGCCCGTTTGAAAAGATTTATAAATGCTATTTAAATAGCCCCTGACAGGTGAATTGATGGCCAAGATGAATATCGAGAATGTGGTCGCGTCGACCTACCTCGGACAGGAGCTCGACCTGAACAAAATCGAGGACGCACTGGAGGGCGCCGAGTACAACCCCCAGCAGTTCCCCGGTCTCGTGTACAGGCTGAAGGAGCCCAAGACCGCCACCCTTATCTTCAGGAGCGGAAAGGTGGTCTGCACCGGAGCCAAGTGCCGCGACGACGTCAAGATTGCTATCTCGAAGGTGGCCAAGGACCTGGAGAAGGCGGACGTCCACATCACCATCGAGCCCAAGATCGAGGTCCAGAACATCGTGGCCTCGTCCGACCTCGAGCAGGAGATCAACCTGAACACGGTCGCCATCACCCTCGGCCTGGAGAAGGTCGAGTACGAGCCCGAGCAGTTCCCCGGTCTCGTGTACAGGCTCGACGACCCCAAGGTGGTCGTGCTCCTGTTCGGATCCGGCAAGATGGTCTGCACCGGCGCTAAGGTCCCCGAGGACGTGACCCGCGCGGTGGACAAGATCGCCGCCGAGCTCAGGGCCGCCAGCCTCATGAGCTGATCAGGAGGGCGCCGATAGGCGCCTTCCGAAAAACACCCTTTCTCACTTCTCCGAATTCTTAAGATAATAGTCGGTGAGGAAGTCGGTCATCTCCCCGAACAGGGCGATCTGATCCTTCGTGTACCTCTCGGACAGGACCCCCTCGACGTCGTCCAGGAGGCCGTAGAACTCCCTCAGGTACGATTCGATGTCCCCCGACACGGTGAGTATCTGGACCCTCCCGTCGGACTCGCTGCGGGTGCGGACCACCGCGCCGGCGGACTCCAGGCGGTTGAGCCTCGTGGTGACCGCCGAGCGCGCGATGCCGAGGGTGTCGGCCAGGTAGGACGCGGTGCACCCCGGTGTGAGGTAGATCAGCTCCATGTAGAGCAGGTCCTGGTATGACAGCGAGTTGCCGAGCTCCGGAACCGCGCGTAGGTCGCCCTTCAGCGACTCGACGAACTGCCTGCGGAGTATCTCGGAGACATCCATGGGGCCCCATAGATGATTCTGATTTTATAATCATATTCGTTAAATAGTTCTGATTCTATAACTATCTCCGTGACCGTGGACGACCGCATAGGCGATGTCACGACATCACGCGCGATGCTGCGCTTCGCATTCCCCACGATAGTCGTCATGGTCTGCATCTCGTCATACAACATCGTTGACGGGATGATCGTGTCCAACATGATCGGGACCGACGCCCTGGCGGGACTGAACATCGTCATGCCCGCGGCGTCGCTGTTCACCGCGTTCGGGTTCATGCTGTCCACGGGAGGCTCGGCGTACGTCGCCAAGAAGCTGGGCGAGGGGAAGGTCGAGGAGGCGCGGAGGGACTTCACCGGCGTCGCCGTCATCGGGGTGCTGATAGCATTCGCCGCCCTGATCATACTGGAGCTCTGGCTGGACGAGATCGTGTCGCTCATGGGAGCGGACGAGGTTCTCCACGGATACGCGTCTGAATACCTCGGGGCGCTGGCGTGGTTCGCTCCGATCATCGTGCTGCAGTTCATCTTCATGCAGTTCCTGATAGTCGCCGGGAGGCCGGGGCTGTCCCTTGCGGGTTCAGTGCTGAGCGGGCTGACCAACATCGTGCTAGACGTGGTGTTCATCAACATGGGGATGGGCATGGCCGGAGCGGCCATCGCATCCGGAATCGGCTCGATCATGGCGTTCTCCGTGGCGGTGGCGTACTTCGTCCTGAAGAAGGACTCGCCCGTCAGGTTCGCAAGGCCCTCGTTCGCGGGAACGATGGTGGTAAAGGTCTGCTCCAACGGGGCGTCCGAGATGGTCACGGAGCTGTCCGGCTCGGTGACGACGCTGCTGTTCAACCTGACGATGATGGCCTACCTCGGTGCCGCCGGAGTCTCGTCTATCACGATAATCATGTACGTCCAGTTCCTGGCCATCGCGGTGATCCTCGGATACTCGATGGGCGTGGCTCCGCTGATGTCCTACAACCTGGGCGCCGGACGCCGCGACGTGATGGGGACGCTGTTCCGCACCAGCCTGAGGCTCGTCGGCGTGGTGTC
>JAUNXZ010000114.1 GCA_030539515.1 Thermoplasmata archaeon | reverse complement strand
GAATCCCTTCAGGCCCGCCACTTACTCATCCAGACTTCCTCTGAGAATTCTATCATGCCGTTTTTCGGGGTCATAGGATTCTGTTGACAGCTTCCCCGATTCTATCAGGATGCTGGCTCATGCGGATCCGGATATCGCCTGGACAGGCTCACAGCTCAACGACGATCTCCTCGTAGACGTGACCCATTACAGGCACGTCGCCGTCGTAGTACGATCCGACGGCTATGCCGAAGGACAGGGATTCCACATCCCCGACGGAGCCGCCCGTGTACTCGTACACGATCTCGAAGAACCCGTCGCAACCGCCCTGGCTGCCCTGGACCCTCCCGAACGACACGGAATATCCGTCAGAGGTCGCCTCCGCGAGAGGGCCCTTCAGGCCCTGCCCGTCGATGTACGGTGCCATGATCCCGCCCGGCCACAGGCCCGACCCGGAGTGGATGCAGACCCCTCCGAAGTCCTCCCCGCCGATCGTGGCAGACCCGATGATCCTGACGGTCAGGGAATCGGAGGTGCGCTGCACGATGATGGATCCCTCCGTACTCGTGCCGACGGAGTCGTCCGAGACGCTGAACTCCGCCATCGCCACGACGTCCCCGTTGATGCTCACGGATCTCCCGCCGCTCCCGGAGTCCTGATGCAGGATGAACGCCGTCGATGCGATGACGGCAACAATGCATATCGCGGCCGCCGCCAGGGCCGCGGTCCTGTTCGAAGCCATGATATCCGCTATGAAGAGAGAATACGGCCTTAAAGCGGGAACCGAAGTAGCCCTACGGAGCGCGGAGTTTTACTATATACCGGCCCGGATCGGGACTCCCGCCCCCACATGAACTCGCCCGGCTGCCTCTGGTCCGCGAAAAGCAGAGGGGACAGCGTGCGGGCGTAGCTCCCCGCGTTGGAGATCGCGACGATGTCGCCTATCCGGAGCCTCGGCAGCTCGACATCCTCCGCCAGGACGTCCATCGCGGAGCACAGGTTGCCCACCACTGTCACCATCTCGGTCTCCTCCGAACCCGGCCACGGGACGCTCACGGGCGCCTCCCGGCAGCAGGTGAACAGGGGTTCCATCCCCGGTGCCCCGGGGCAAGCGGAGCGCATCATCCCCGCCAGGGCGGGGCGCAGGAATCCTCCCATCCCTCCGTCGACCACGGCGTACCTCACGCCCATGGACTCCTTGACGTCCACGACCCTCGCGTAGTATGTGCCCGCGGAGCACGCGACGTACCGTCCGGTCTCCACAATCAGGTCCGCCCTCAGGCCGGCGCGGTTCCGGGCGGCGATGTCAGCCATCGTTCTGGACAGGAGCGCCATGTCCGCGGGCGACTCGGACGCCGGGTCGTACACCGTCCCCAGCCCGCTGCCGAAGTTCACGAAGCGAATGTCCGCCCCGTGCTCCTCCGACACCCTCTCCGCCAGCGCGTAGACGTCGCGGTAGTACCGGGACAGCACCTCCGCGTCCAGGACCTGGGACCTCAGGTGGACGTGGATCCCGGTGATCTCGACGCCCCTCATGCGCCGGACCCTCCCGAGCAGGTCGCCCAGACGGTCCTCGTCCACACCGAAGCGGCTGGGCGACGGCCCGCCGGCGCCCATGCCGAAGGACGGGTTGACGCGGATGCCGACCCGCATCCCCGATCCGGATGCGCACGCGCAGGCGTCCAGCAGCTCCATCTCGTGGAGGCTGTCGGCTATGACCGTGCACCTCCCGGCGGCGCGGGAGATGTCAACATCGGTCTTTCCTGGCGAGGAGTAGAACACGTCCCCGGGGGCGATCCCGCACTCCAGTGCCCTGAGTACCTCCCCCGACGAGGACGCGTCGGCTCCGAAGCCCTCGGCCGCCGCGGCCTCCACCAGGGGCGGGAAGGGGTTGGCCTTCAACGAGTACAGGAAGCGGACACCCGGCATCGCCGAGCGGAGCCCGCGGCACCTGCGGACGACCTCGTCCCTGTCGTAGACGTAGCAGGGGGCGTTCCCCTCCACGAGATCCCGGAGGCCGTCGGTCACAGCGCCCCCTCCAGCTCCAGCAGGGCCCTCTTGCGGTCCGTCCCGCCCGCGTACCCAGTGAGACTCCCGTCGGATCCGACCACGCGGTGGCACGGGACGATTATCGATACGGGGTTGCGCCCGACCGCCCCTCCGACGGCGCGGGCCAGCGGGCCCGGCGCCTCCGGCGACAGCCGTCCGGCTATCCAACCGTAGGTGACGGTCGTCCCGCGCGGGATCCCCATGAGGATGCCCCAGACCCTGCCCTGGAACTCCGTGCCGCGGAGGTCCACCGGCACCGGGGCGCCGGGGTCCTCCCCCGCGAAGTACGCGTCGAGCCACGCCTCCGCATCGTCCAGGACCGGGGAGCCCCCCTCGGCCGCGTCGCCGAGCCCGGCCGCATAGTGGGCCTGCCCCTCGAACCACAGCCCCGTCAGCGCGGGGCCGTCGGCCGCCATCAGCATGTCCCCCAGAGGGGACCGGTAGACGCGGGTGACGGTCATGCCCTCCCCCCGATGAACAACTCCGAATAATCCGGCGCGGGCCTCGCCTCGAAAGGGACCGCCGCCGTCATGCGCACCTCCCCTGCCTCTCCGACGACTGCATACCGGGACGTCTCGGCCTGGAACATATTTAATCCGCTCCGTGCAACTACATATACAAATTCATTCAGACCCCGCCGGGGTCCGATGGGGGAGGACATGCTGGAGCTGACCGAGGACGAGATGTACAGGGCGGTGGAGAGGAGGGACACCCGTTACGACGGGAGGTTCTACTTCTGCTCCAGGACCTGCATGATCTACTGCCTCCCGTCCTGCAGGGCCAGGACGCCCCTCAGGAAGAACATCGTGTTCTTCGAGACGAGGGATGAGGCCCGCGCGGCCGGATGCCGCCCGTGCGCCAGGTGCAGGCCGGACGGCTTCGTCTCGGACACCGCGGGCAAGTGGTTCCGAGCGCCCC
Organism: Thermoplasmata archaeon; assembly: GCA_030539515.1. Classification (GTDB taxonomy): domain Archaea; phylum Thermoplasmatota; class Thermoplasmata; order Methanomassiliicoccales; family Methanomethylophilaceae; genus Methanoprimaticola. The sequence goes on along the minus strand of JAUNXZ010000114.1, from coordinate 1,478 downwards.
GTCCGTCACGAATAAATCCGCGGGAGCCCTCCTCCCGCACGATACCATGGCCACCAACAGAGAGATGTCCGAGGAGACCCGCAGGAGGATCACGGACACGTTCTGGGCCATGGCAGTCGAGGAGGGGCTCGGACGCATAACCGTCTGGTCCCTGATGAAGCGGGTCGGCATGAACCGCTCCACCTTCTACGAGTACTTCGACAGCGTCGAGGACCTGCTCCGGCAGTCCGAGGACGAACTCCTGGAGGAACTCTCCGCCGAGGCCCGCAGGATCGTCCGCGAGGGCACGCCGGAGGAGAGGTACCCGCCCAACGTGATGAGGAGGCTGTTCCCCATGTTCGCCGGCAAGGCCGTCCTCCTGATGGGTGCCAACGGCGACCCGGCCTTCTTCGGCAGGCTCAAGGACGCCATGAGGCCCATCCTCTGCGAGGCGTACGGCATCGACCCGTCCGGGGACGACGCGGACCGCCTCCTGGACTTCATAATATCCCTCGGGGTGGGCGTCATCACCCGCTACACGAGGGAGGGGCTGGGCGACGACGAGCTGATGGACATGCTCGTCGACGCCCAGAGGATCGCGTTCTACGGACTCCGCGGGTACACGGACCGCGACCCTTTCGAGGTAAGGCGAGGCGGGAACGGGCCCGCCCCGGAATGGTTTCCGTCAGACGGCCGACGCGTCCTTCCTGCGGAGCAGGTGCCACCCGGCGGCGATGACGATTGCCGCGAGCACGAGGATCAGCGCTGTCTCCCACAGGCACGAGTAGTCCGCCGCCGACGTCCCGATCGACATCAGCGAGTCCACGTCCATGAGACCGAAGATCGTGACCGCGCGGAACCCGGTGCACCAGTCCGCCCCGGCGCCGACCATGACGAAGGTCGCGCTGCCCATGAGGGCGAACATGGACATCAGCAGGCACCATCCCCCGACGCCTCCGGCGACGCCGAGGGCCTTCATGGGCTCGTCCGACAGGCCGTGGCCCATGAGGCCGAGGCCGGCGAAGAACAGGTCCAGGAAGAAGAACCCGGCGTAGGCGATCGGCAGGAACTCATAGCCGTCCATGGAGCCGTTCTTGATCAGGACCATGGCGCAGTGCACCGCGAGGATCACCAGCTCCACGGCGAGGGAGGCTATCGCGATCGCGGCCAGGCCGGACTTGACGCCGGACGAGCTGTCGTCGGCCTTCTGTCCGCGCATGCCGGGCAGGATCCAGAGGACCGCGGCGCAGCCGAGTCCCACTATCAGGGTGTGGATGGCCCCCGCCATCGTCAGGTACGATTTCAGGGACGTGGAGCCCATGGCGGGGCTCATCGCTATCGCCGAGATGGAGATGTTGTTGATGAAGATGCACAGGAAGCACCCCATCACCGTCCCCAGGACGGCTATCTTTCCTATCTTCCCGAGGTCCGAGCGGACCATCGAAGCGAATCCGGAGCTCATTTTTCCAAGCCTCAACTTATCCAACACAGTGTCGGAT
>JAUNXZ010000113.1 GCA_030539515.1 Thermoplasmata archaeon | reverse complement strand
GAAAACACACACGAAAAATCAGGTCAGTATAGTGACACGTTCTGGGAAACCGTTAACGAATTTAGTTAGATTGATACCATAATCCGCACCGAATCAGGAAACACGACACGCGAATCGTCCCGAATCAAAGCTGTATCCGTAACTGTTAAGGTGTATCGACGGATGGCACCGTCATGCACAGCGTGCGCATCCTCCTGGACCGTTCTGCGATAGTGGAGGAGCACCCGTGCCACAGTCTCATACCCATCAACATCTCCAAGGAGGGCGTGGTCGTCGAGATCCAGACCTGCTCGATGCTGGATACCGGCGGCGGCTACTCCATGATCAAGGTCTTCGACCCCGACGACTCGATGGAGGTGGGCAAGCACGTCCAGGATAATGGGGAGTGCACGGTCACCCGCCTCTCGCAGGGCCACTACATGGCCTTCGTCCTAAACCGCAGGTGCGCGCTGTCCTCGATCATCAACCGTTCCGGCTGCTTCCTCTCGTCCGCCATCCCGTACACGGACACGATCATCGAGTGGACCCTCATCGGCCCCGACAGCGCCAGGATACACATGCTCCTCAGGGACATGCGCGAGAACGGCTACGTGTTCGACGTGCAGTCGAGCCAGAACCTCGTCCCGGAGGCGGTCCTCACGCCGAAGCAGGAGGAATGCTTCCGCCTGGCCATGGACCTGGGTTACTACGACGTCCCCAAGAGGATCAGCCTCGACTCGCTCTGCATGATCGTCGGCTGCTCCAAATCCACGCTGAACGTGATCCTCCGCACGGCGGAGCGCAACATCTTCCGTTTCTACAGGGACGTCTACGGCGGGAGCCGTAGGAACCGATGCCGAACATGTTCGCATCAGCCATTAAGTGTCCATAACGGGGTATTCTTCGCAGTGGTCTCGAGAGCCTCCGATTGCCGAGGAGAGGTTCACATGACCGTTGATCCAGACAAGAAGAAGACAATGCTGTCGTACAGGTGGGCTATATTCGCGGTGCTCGCGATCGCCTACTTCTTCGTTTACTTCCACCGCACGACCGGAGGGGCCATCAGCACCGAGCTGCAGGACTTCTTCGGCGTGGGGACCGCCTCCGTCGCTCTGCTGGCGTCGGCGTACCTCTACGCGTACACGCTGATGCAGATCCCCAGCGGTATCCTGACGGACCGCATGGGGCCCAGGAGGGCCGCGACGATCTTCATATTCCTGATCGCCGTGGGCTCGATCCTCAGCGCCTACTCCGCCACGTGCGGGAACTTCAACCTGATGGTGGCCGGAAAGTTCATCATCGGCATAGGCGCGGCCGTCGTCTACATCCCGATCATGAAGATCCTGGCCGTCTGGTTCAGGAAGAACGAGTTCGCCTCCATGAGCGGGGTCCTGCTCCTGGTCGGGAACGTTGGAGGAATCGCCGCCGCGACGCCCATGGTCCTGATGATGGACTCCCTGGGCATCCAGAACACCTACATCCTGCTCGCCGTCATCACGGCGGCCATCGCCGGCCTGTGCTGGCTCGTCGTCCGCAACCACCCGTCCGAGAAGGACCTCCCCAGCATGGAGGAGATCGTCTCCGAGGAGACGGGCCAGCCCATAACCGAGTCCACGTCCGCCAAGATGGGCACCGTCGAGGCCCTTAAGATGACCTTCACCAGCGGGAGGAACTTCTGGCCCCTGGCCATCTGGTTCTTCATGATCTACGGCACCATCATGCTCTGGCAGGCCTCCCAGGCGGGATCGTACTACCAGAACGTCTTCGGGTTCTCGTCCGGCGACGCCGGCCTCATGGTCACCATGGTCGGTATCGGAATGGTGTTCGGCTGCCCCCTGGCCGGAAGGCTCTCCGACAGGGTGTTCCACTCCAGGAGGAAGGTCCTGATCTTCGGGACCGCGGTGTACACCGTCATATGGGCGGTCATCTGGCTGACAGCCGGCAGCGACGCCGTCAACAGCTTCGCCATCCAGGCGGCCATCAACTTCTGCTTCGGGTTCTTCGGCGGGTTCTTCGTCGTGTCCTACGCGCAGATCAAGGAGCTCTACCCCATCGCCATGGCCGGGACGTCGACCGCGGCGCTCAACCTGTTCCCGTTCGCGGGAGGCGCCATCCTCATCACTGTCGCGGGGTTCATCGTCACCGAGAAGACCCTCGCCCAGTTCGAGACCCTGTGGATGATCGCGTTCGTCCTGATGGTCATAGGACTCGTCTGCGCGGTGCTGTCGAAGGAGAAGGGCCAGGAGGCCTGAGGGGAGGAACGCGCTCCCCCGGAGGGGGCTCCGGCCCTCTCCGAACATGTTCGCACTCCGATACTTATGGACATTGGATGATTCATATTACGGCAATCGGAGGCCGGGGGGCACTGCACTCTGGCAAACCCATTCAGACATCAGAAAGGAGGAAATCGAATGGACAAGGAGAAGATCCTGAAGGAGCTGGCCGACTCCGTCGTGGCCTGCGACCCGCCCAGGGCGAAGGCGGCCGCCGAGACGGCGCTCGCCGAGGGGCTGGACCCCGTGGAGGCCATCAACGAGGGCCTCGTCGTGGGGATGGGCGTCATCGGGGACAACTACGCCGCCCACACCATGTACCTGCCCCAGGTGCTCGTGGCCGCCCACAGCATGTACGAGGGGCTGGACGTCCTGATACCCGCGATCCCCAAGGACGAGAAGGTGGAGACCCGCAAGGCGGTGACCGCCGTGGTCCAGGGAGACGTGCACGACATCGGCAAGAACATCGTCAAGACGATGCTGACCGCCGGAGGGTTCATGGTGAACGACCTGGGCAAGGACGTTCCCGCCCAGGTCATAACGGATGCGGCCGTCGCGGGGACGGACGTGGTGTGCCTCAGCACGCTCATGACCCCCACAATGGACTACATGGAGGCCGCGGTGAGGATGATCGGGTCGTCGGGATGCCGCGACAAGGTCATCATAACGATTGGCGGACCGCCCACCACGGACGGGTTCGCCCAGGAGATCGGAGCAGACCACAGGGACGAGAACGCGCAGCAGTGCGTGAAGTTCGTCAAGTCGAGGCTGTGATACAATGGGAATGACATGCAGGGAGAGGGTGATCAAGGCGCTGCACCAGGAGGAGCTGGACAGGCCCCCGGCGGCGATCTTCACCACTTGCGACACGATCGGTATGATGAAGGCCTGCGGCTCGTCCTGGCCGGAGGCGCACTCGGACCCGCAGAAGATGGCGACCCTGGGATGCGCCCAGGCCGATTACTTCGGTCTGGAGTCCGTCAGGGCGGGATTCTGCCTCACCGAGGAGGCGGAGGCGCTCGGATGCCCCATCAACATGGGCACCGCGACCTCGTCTCCGATGCTCAAGGGCCACCCGTTCACGTACAACCCGATGAAGAAGATCTACGACGAGCCCGACAGCCTCCCGGACATCGACGAGTTCGTGAAGACCGGGAGGGTCAAGACGGCCATCGAGGCGATGTCCATAATGAAGAAGACCCACGGCGAGGAGTACTGCATAGTCGGAGGGAACACCGGGCCGTTCACGCTGGCCGGGCACCTCCTGAACACCGAGAATCTGGTGTACTCCGTCTGGACCGAGCCCGAGAGGGCCCAGAAGTGGGTGAAGGCCATCGCCCCGTACTGCAAGGCGTTCGGCGAGGAGCTGCTGGCCGCCGGAGCGGACATCGTCCAGATGTCCGAGCCGTCCGCGTCCACGGACATCCTGGCCCCGACCGACTTCCCGGTCCAGTCGGGACAGTTCGTCAAGGACTGCCTGGGCTCGCTCAAGGGCTACACCATCCTGCACATCTGCGGGGACTCCGCCCCGATCATCCCCTACATGCTCGACACGGGCGTCACGGGGATATCGGTGGAGGAGAAGGTCCCGCCGGAGAAGGCGGTGGAGATCGCGGCCGGCAGGGGAGCCCTCGTGGGCAACGTCGGATGCGCCTTCCCGCTGTTCAAGGGCAAGCCCGAGGATGTGGCCGCAGCGGCGGTCCACAGCAGGGAGGCCGGCTTCAACGTCATCTCGGCCGGCTGCGGCGTCCCGATCGGGACTCCCGACGACAACATCCGCGCCCTCGTCAAGGCCATAAAGGGATGAGCAAACGGGGGACCGGGACCGTCCTCCTATGCCGGTCCCCCAACCCCCTTTCCCGGAGCATCCCTCCGGGTGTTTCTTTTCTCACCTCGGTGTCGATTCCACAGTCTGGCCATAGAATCGGCACCTCCGCCGCCCATCAATCAGGATTAAATACATCGGACGCATCGGTCCAATCACGGAGTTCAGAGTACCGGACCTGTTCCGATACCCTGCCGTGGGAGGAATTTCTCCTCCGGGCCGCACGGGGGCGTCGCCGGACGTGCGGAATCGCGGTCTGATCCTATCATCATTTCATCTCAGACAGCAACGCTTATATACACCACTCCCATACCACGCGCCCGTAGCCGTCCTGCGACCCGATCGCGGGGCGGTGCGAGGTAT
>JAUNXZ010000112.1 GCA_030539515.1 Thermoplasmata archaeon | reverse complement strand
CCCTGCTACGGGTACCTGGAGAAGCGCGTCACATCCGCTTGAAGCCGCGGAAGATCCACTGCGTGATGGATTTGGTGCCGTACTTGAGGGTCTCCTTCGCGTGGCGGCTGTGGCTGCACACGATGGGGGCCTCGTTCTTCATGATGTACTCCACGACCTCCTGCCATGTGGTCAGGGTATCCGGGACCTCCACGTATCCCTCGCCGATGTGGCGCGGGGTGTGCGCGTCGCTCCCGGCGGTCATGGGCTTGCCGACGCGCCTCGCGAGAGCCTCGGACATGCGGTTCGCCGAGGGGACGGAGCGGCCGTTGCGCGCCTCGATGCCGTCGAACGGGTACGCCAGGGTGTTCTTCTCCCCCAGACCGGACCACCACCTGTAGGGGTGGGCCGCGAACGCGTATCCGCCGGCCTCGTGGATCTTGTCGATGGTCTCCTGGATGGAGAGGTCGCGGGGGATGAGCCTGTCTATCCCGAGCGCGACGATGTGTCCCTCGGCGGAGGAGACCTCCTCCGCCGGGATGATAATGATCCTGCCGTTGTCCTTCAGCAGGTCGTACGCCTTGAACTCGTTGTGGTCCGTGACGGCGATGCACCCGATGCCCATGCGCTCCGCGTATTCGAGGAGCTCCTCCATGGTGGTCTTCCCGTCCTTGGAGAACATCGTGTGCACGTGGAGGTCGGCCTTCATCTGACTGCGGCTCCGTCGATGAAGTCGAGGGTGTCCACGGTGATGTAGCAGCCCTTGCCGTCCCCCATGGGGACCCTCTCGTCCCCGTCGTAGACGAACGCGGCGGCCGCGGGGCATCCCTCGGGCGCGTCCGCGCCCAGGACCTTCCCGTCCTGGAGCTTGCCCACCTTGATCGTGACCTTCTCGCAGTGCTTGACCTCGATCCTGGACGAGGACACCTCCAGCCCGCAGTTGACCTGCGTTCCGTTGGGGACGTCCGCGGAGGGCTTCAGCAGGAGAACGGCGTTGCCGCCGAGGTCCTCGTCATCGAGCGCCATGAGCATCCCGTCGGACTTGACGCCGCGGAACTTGGCGGGCTTGAGGTTGGAGATGACCAGGAGCCTCCTGTTCTCCATCTGGTCCCTTGCGTAGATCGACTTCAGGTTGGTGACGATCTGCCTGGGCTCCTCTTCGCCGAGGTCCACCTTCAGCACGTACAGCTTCTCGGCGTCGGGGTGGTCGCCCACCTCAACGACGGTGCCCACGCGGATGTCCATCCTGCGGAAGTCCGCGAACGGTCCGGCGGGGGCGGCCTCCTGGGCCTTCGGCTGCTCCTTCTTGCACTCCTTGGTCTCTTCCTGCTGCTCCTTCACGGGCTCAACCTTCCTGTAGACGGGAACGGGCTCGCCGAGGGCCTGGCCGGCCGGGAGGGGCTTGAGCGCCTCGTCCAGCCCGGCCTCCTCGATGGAGCCGGCGTATCCCATGAAGCCCCAGATCCTCTCGGACGAGCGGGGCATGTACGGCCACATCATCACGCAGAGCGCCTTCGCGATGCGCAGGGCCGTGTTCATCTTCCTTCCGCAGGCCTCCTTGTCCTCCTTGACGAGGGCCCACGGCTTGACGGCGTCGAAGAACCTGTTGCCGTAGCGGGCGAGGTCCATCGCCGCCTTGATCCCCCTCTTGAGGTCGCAGACGTCGAGGAGCGACTTGTACTCCTCCAGGGTCCTGGCGATCTCCGCCTCGGCCTCGGGGTCGGACTCCCCTTCGGGGATGGTCCCGAAGTTCTTCTTGGTGAAGCTCAGGCACCTGTGGTAGTAGTTGCCGAGAGTGGCGACCAGATCGTTGTTGATCTTGGTGTCCAGGTCGTCCCAGGTGAACTCTGTGTCGTGGGTGTCCGGCATGTTGACGGACAGGTAGAAGCGGATCGCCTCCGGATCGTACCGTGTCAGGACGCTGGGGATGTCGATGGGGCCCTTGCTGCGGCTCTTGGACAGCTTCCCGCCGCCGATCATCAGGTACTCGTTGGCCGGGATGTCGTACGGCAGGTCGAGGTCGTCCCCGGCGCCCATCAGGATGGCGGGCCAGATGATCGAGTGGAAGGGGATGTTGTCCTTCCCGATGAAGTAGTAGTGCCTCGCCTCGGGATCCTTCCAGAACGCCTCCCAGTAATCGGGCTTGCCGATCATCCTGGAGTACTCCACGGACGACGAGAGGTACCCGATGACGGCCTCGAACCAGACGTAGATGACCTTGTCGTCCCAGCCCTCCACGGGGATGGGCACCCCCCAGGACATGTCCCTGGTGATGGCCCTGTCGTTGAGGCCGCCCTCCAGCCAGTTCTGGGTGAACGCCTTAACGTTCGACCTCCAGTAGTCCTTGGTGTCCAGGTACTGCATCAGCGGCTCCCTGAAGGCGCTGAGCCTCAGGAAGAAGTGCTCCGAGCCGCGGATCTGCGGGGTGGAGCCGCACAGGGTGCAGTAAGGCTTGAGCAGATCGCCGGGCTCGAAGGTGGTGCCGCAGGCGTCGCACTGGTCGCTCCTTGTTTTTTCAGCACCGCATTTCGGGCAGACGCCCTCGACATAGCGGTCCGGGAGGAACCTGGAGCACTGGGGGCAGTAGTACTGGTAGGTCTGCCCGGTGTAGATGTAGCCCTTGTCCTTCAGGGTGGTGAACAGCTTCTGGGTGACCTCGAAGTGGGTGGGGCAGTGGGTCCTGTTGAAGAGCGAGTACTCTATGCCCATGTCCTCGATGGCCTTCTTGTTGATCAGGTGGTACTTCTCGGCGTACTCCTCGGGCGTCATCCCCGCCTTCTCGGCGGAGACTGTTATGGGCGTCCCGTGCTGGTCGGATCCCCCGACCATGAGGACCTCGTTCCCGATGAGGCGGTTGTACCTGCTGAATATGTCCGCCGGGAGGAGCGACCCGGCCAGGTGGCCGAGGTGGATCGTTCCGTTGGCGTAGGGCCATGCGACGTTCACTACTACCTTCGACATTGTAACGGGGCACCCGAGGGCGCACGCCCCATTTATATCCGCGCATGCGCGCAATCAGGACTGCGGGGATGCGGGAGGAGCGGATTCCTCGCGGGCGGAGACCCTGCGGAGCATGATCCACGCGTGGATGCCCATCATCAGTCCGCCGACGATCTCCGCCACGGTCATGGCCCACCACAGCGAGGTGAGAGTGCCGAAGACCGCCGCCATGGAGAAGAAGCCGATGTTCAGCAGGATGTTCCTGGTCAGAGAGTTCATCATGGCGCCTCCGGCGTGCTTGATCGCCTGAAGCAGCGCGGACCCCGTGTAGACCATGGACATTATCGGCAGGAAGATCGCGAAGTACAGCAGCATCTCCTGCATCGCGCCGTGCATGTACTGGAGGTCGTCCGAGGAGGTGAACACGCCCGCGACCAGGCCCGATCCCAGTGCCAGGAGCACCGAGAACAGCAGCGTCCAGGCTATGGACGATACGACGGTGAAGCGGAACGCGTCCCGTATCATGTCGAACCGGCGCATTCCGTATTCGGCGGAGCACACGGCGACGAGGGCCCCTCCCATGGCCTGGGCGATGATGAGGATGAAGTTGGCTATCCTCCAGCCCGTCGAGTAGAGTCCGACGGCGTCCGTGCCGCCGCAGCCGATGACCACGTAGTTCAGCGTGATGTTGAACAGGTACATGATCGACAGCTCGAGGGCCTCCGGGCCTCCGACTGACATTATCTCTTTGCAGGTGCGGCGGTCCGGGCGGTAGTCGCGGCGCGTGATGTGCACGAACAGGTCCCTGCTGCGCAGGTACCAGTAGGAGGCCATCGCGCAGGATACGATGAAGGCGATCACGGTGGCCCACGCGGCTCCGGCGACGCCCATGTCCAGCGTGTAGATGAAGATCGGATCCAGGATGATGTTGACGACCGCCCCGGCCACCTGGATGGCCATGGACTTGCGCGCGGCGCCCTCCCCGCGGAGCATCCCGGACATAACCCCGCTGAGGATGATGAAGAAGCACGAGATGTAGATCGGATAGGCGTAGTCCAGGCACTCCTGCACCATGGAACCGGCGCCCATGATTCCCATGGACGACTCGGCGGTGACCATCAGGAACGGAGTGAGTATGATACTGACGATAGCCGCTATCGTGACTCCCTGGGCGGCGGATGCGTTGGCGTCCTCGCGGCTCCCCCGCCCGATGCTCCGGGCGATGGCGGCGGACACTCCGATGCCCAGTCCGTTGCCGATCCCGATGAGGATGGTGTACACCGGGTAGACGACTCCGAGGGCAGCGAGCGCGGTACCGCCGAGGGCGGACACCCACAGGCTGTCCACGATGTTGTTGAGCTGCTGGAAGAAGAGCGCTATCCCGATGGGGATCGCGAGCGCCACGATGCCCTTGCGCTGGTCCCCCAGCAGAGTCCTGGTGCCCTCGGTCTCCCCGTCCATCGATTTCCCGTAGGAAACATCCAGAATATAATCCCGACAGGTCCGCCCCCGTTCCCTATAAATAAAACTAGGGATTCGGAGCGTCCATGCGGATCGCGGCCGTGCTGAGTGACAGATGCCAAAACAAGAA
>JAUNXZ010000111.1 GCA_030539515.1 Thermoplasmata archaeon | reverse complement strand
GGAAAAGTTTGCAGTCCGTGCAAGTTTTTACCACGAATATCCACGCCTGAACCTTGAGGAAACCCTGACAAAAGTTAGCGATTCCTAATGTGCCAGCGGTTGAGAAAAAACAATATAAACCCCCCTCGGCGTTAACATCGTCATGCTCGGGAAGGAGATCGTCATCGACAAGGAGAAATGCGACGGCTGCGGCCTCTGCGTCAAAGCATGCCACGAGGGCGCGCTCGCACTGGTCGACGGCAAGGCGGAGCTCGTCAGGAAGGACTTCTGCGACGGCCTCGGCGACTGCCTCCCCGCATGCCCGCAGGGCGCCATCACCTTCAGGGACCCGGAGCCCAGGCCCTCCATGGGGCCGTCCACCGTAAGCCTCGAATGCCACGCGTCGCCCATGTCCGGGTACCAGTGGCCGATCCAGATCGCCCTCGTGCCCCCTACGTCCGACTTCTTCAGGGGAACGCTGGTCATCGCGGCGGACTGCACCGCGTTCACCCTCGACGACTTCAAGAGGAGGATCCTCAACGGGAGGCCCGTCATCATCGGGTGCCCCAAGCTGGACGACCGGGCCCGCTTCGACAAGATCCTGACGATCCTGAAGGAGAACCCCATCGACAAGGTCTGCATCGTGCGCATGGAGGTCCCGTGCTGCCGCGCGCTGACCAACATCGTCAACTCCGCCGCGGCCCAGTGCGGCAGGCAGGTCAAGGTCGTCGAGACGGTCATCTCCCGCGGAGGCGCCATGGTGCCCGCGGACGCCGCCCCGGCCCCCGGGATCATCAGTCTCTGAGCCTTCAAGCGAAGCTTCCGTGCAAAGGGAGTTATATGATTTAGGATATCCTAAATCTATGAGCTGGACGACCAAGAAGACACTCTGGCCCCTCTGCCTGACCGCGGCCGTCCTCATCGCGGCCGCCATCCTCACCGCGCTGGCCGCGCGACCTCACATCCAGGTCCGCTTCCTCTGCTTGACCAGGATGTACACGAACAGCGGACCGCCGATCATCGAGCATATCACCCCGACCGGCAGGCCGTTGGGACCGCTGACCTTCGCCACGGTGTCGGCGAACAGCACGAACGCGGCGCCGAACGCCGCCGACGCGGGTATGAGGTAGCGGTTGTTGGACCCGACGAATATCCTCGCCACGTGGGGCCCGACCAGGCCGATGAACCCTATCGTCCCCGTGAAGCATATCATGCCGGCCGTGAGCAGCGAGGCCAGGACCAGAGTCACCAGCCTGAGCCGCCCGGCGCTCTCCCCCAGGGTCTGGGCCGCACGATCCCCGGCGTACATGACGTTGAGCCTGTCGGACATCAGCCACAGGACCGTGATGATGACGGCGGCGGTGCCCAGCATGATCGGGAGGTTCTCCCACCCGACGGCGCTCAGGGTCCCCACCCTCCACGAGTAGGCGTCCGCCATGCTCTCCGACGGGGCGGTTACCATGATGATCTGCGTGACGGAGCTGAACAGGAACATCACGGCGATCCCCGTGAGGATCATCGCTGACGGGGACATCCTCCGGTACTTGGACACCAGGACGATGATGGCCGTCGGTATGAGCGAGAAGATGAACGCGTTGACCGCGGTGACGCCCAGCGAGGTCAGCCCCGGGATCACCGAGAACCCGAACACGATGCTCAGGGTGGCCCCCAGGAACGCCCCGGACGATATCCCCATGGTGTAGGGGTCGGCCAGGGGGTTCTTGAAGTCGTTCTGCATGATCACGCCCGCGACCGACAGCCCGGCGCCTATGATCAGCGCCCCTATCGCCCTGGGCGTGCGCTCGTCCCATATGTAGTGGTCCGCCATCGAGCCGGAGGAGTTGCCGGTCAGGTTGTCGAAGAACACCCTTATGGCGTCCGGGACGGAGATGTCGAACACCCCGAACCCCAGGGTGACGAAGAACGCGGCGACCGCCATCAGGACGAAGAGCAGGATGAACAGGACCTTCCTCCTGTTCGCCGCCCGGTACTCCCTCATCTCCGAGGAGTTGTCCGTCAGTAGATCGCCCCCGACTTCCTGCTCTGCCAGAGGATGAGGGCGAAGAACACCGGGCTCCCGATGACGCTCATCACCACGCCGACGGGTATGTCGGCCAGCTGGAACGCGACGTAGTCCGCCGCCAGGAGGAGCAGCGCGCCCACGGCCATGGATATCGGCGCGATGAACCTGTTGTCCGAGCCGATGACGAGCCTCACCAGGTGCGGGGCCACCAGCCCCACGAACCCCAGGATCCCCGTGAAGGAGACGATGGCCGCGGTCATGACCGCCATCAGCACGAGGCACACGACCCTGAACCTCTGGACGTCCACGCCGAGGCTGATGGCGCTGTTCTCCCCCAGCGACATGACGTTCAGCTTGCCGGACATCAGCATGACGATGATGGATCCGACGACCGTCACCGCGGCCATTATGGCGACCGACTCCCAGGAGATCCCGTCGAGGCTGCCGACCTGCCACATGTACGCCTCCTTGAGCGACTCGGCGTCGGTGGTGACCATGATGTAGGTTATCATCGAGTTGAAGAAGTACGACAGCGCGGTCCCCAGGAGGATCAGCGTCGCCGGGGTCATGTGGATCCTCTGCGACAGGAAGATTATCAGGAGCGCCGGGACCAGCGCTCCGATGAAGGCGTTCGTCACGATGCCCACCTCGCCGGCCGTCGTGGAGAAGGATATCCCGACAACGATGGCCGCGGTCGCCCCGAGGCATGCCCCGGACGATATGCCCGTGCTGTACGGGTCGGCGAGGGGGTTCGTCATGACGGACTGCATCATGGTGCCGCAGACGGCAAGCGAGGCGCCCGCGAGGATCGCCGCGATCGCGTGGGGCATCGCGGTGTTCCAGATGTACCGGTCCGCCCACCACTCGGTGGTCCTGGACGGGTACGTGTTCCCGACGAGGTGGTTCCAGATGATCTCATAGGTCTCCTTCAGGCCCACCCCCTCGAAGTTGGAGAGCGAGAGGAGGCCCACGAAGAGGACGATCCCGACGATGCTGACCGCCAGGAGGAGGAGCCTGCGGGCGATGGCGCGGTGGTACTCGGCCTTCATGCCCTCCCTGGTCAGCCCCTCCTCGTCCATCCGCCGTCCTCCTGGGTTAACGGGGGGCCGGGGCCCCCCTCGGTTTTCACGCCTTCGCGGCATTGTACATGTCGAGGTCGAAGTACGCGACGATGCTGTCCGTGGACTGGCCGTCGAGCGGCGCCGTCCCCATGTCGATGTACTGCTGGAGGATGTCCTCCGCCCACTCGAGGGTGAACACGTCGCCGTAGAGGGCGCAGGCGGCGTAGGCGAGCCTGACCCCTCCGGGGAGCAGGTTGTTGACGTAGTACAGCTTGTCCGTCAGCCCGGTGAAGAACTCGTAGGACGCCGTGCCGTCGTTGCTGTGCTCCCAGATGTCGACGATGGTCTCGTCGACCTCGGCGGACGTCAGGCCCCAGTCGATGGAGCGGTTGTTGATGACCGCGCCGACGTCGGTGTAGTTGGACAGGGCCTCCACGCTCGACATCTTCGTGGAGCTGTCCCCGGAGTACGTCGACGCGAACGAGGAGTTGACCTTGCTGTATGCGATGCCGCCCGCGGACGTGGGGGTGGCGTTGAAGGTGGAGTCGTTCTGGCAGATGTAGATGTACATCGTGCAGCAGATGAAGCTGGTCCTCTCGCTGTCGGAGAGGCCGCCGACCTTGCCGTCGATGTACTCCAGGACGTCCCAGCCCAGCTGGGCGTACGAGACCCCGAGAGACTCGCTGTTCCCTCCGAAGAGGAAGCCCAGCGTGAGGGTCGTGACCAGCTCGCTCTCGGCGTCGGCCGAGGAGTAGATGATCAGGGGGATGCCCGCGTCGCTGAGGTCCGTGACGCGCGCCGAGGTCATCTGGGAGACGTTGCTGTAGTCGATGAGGAAGGCGCCGATGTCCCCCTCGAGGGATGCGTCCAGCTCCATGAAGTTGGTCCAGGCCGCATCGCTGATGCTCCTGGAGGAGCCCTTGAGGTCCACCGCGCTGGAGCTGATGGAGGCCTCGGCCACGTCGTAGGAGCTGTTGAAGTACCCCGCCATGTACTGTCCGCCGTTGGCGTACAGGACCGGCAGCTGCATGTTCGTGCCGTAGGCGACGATGTTCCTCAGGGGGTACTCGCACGGCACGACGGTGTCGTTGCCGTCGACGTCGAGGCAGAGGACGTAGACTGTCGTCCCCTCCTTCCTGTCGATGATATCCTGCAGGAGGGCCTTGTCGTCGGCGTTCACGGTGCCGTCGTAGTTGACGTCCGCGAGGGGGTAGTCGGATAACGAGGCCGTTCCGGCCAGGATCGAGTCGAGGATCGCCATGTCCTCGGAGTCGATGGTACTGTCGTCGTTCGCGTTCCCCATGATCTGGAGCTTGGAGGCTGTGGGCACCCCGGCCGATTTGCTGCCGTTGCCGCCCATGGACACGACGACGGCCGCGACCAGGACGATCGCGACCACCGCGACAGCCGCGATGATCATTGTGTTCTTGTTCATTCTATCACCCGTTCACTCGTTTCATGTGCAATCCATAGAGGATGGATTTTACATCCAATTCAT
>JAUNXZ010000019.1 GCA_030539515.1 Thermoplasmata archaeon | reverse complement strand
GACGATGGCCTCGCGGAGGTCCAGGTTGCCCTGGGAGTCCCCGTAGCCGTTGTCCGTCTCGTCGACTGCGGCGCGGAGGGTGGCCTTGAAGTACTCGGGGGTCTCGAAGTCCCACTTGTTGGGGTCCCCGATATTCAGATCAAGGAGGTCCTTGCCGGCCTTCTTCGCGGCGGCGGCGGGAACCGTGACCTCGCGTATCGCGTAGTTCATCCCCATCGCTCTCCTGGAAGCCTTGATCTTGGTCTTCATGGCAATCGCTACCGCATTCCGGTCGCGTTCTTATATACTTTTACTGAGCCAGACTCCGGCCCGGCGTCCGGGCGTGCGGAGCGGGGCGGAAAAGGGCGAAGGGGCCGGGGAGGGATGGTCCCCGGGCGTTTGGGCAGGTCCTCAGGACCTGCGGCGGTAGAGGTAGTACGCGACGGCCGCCGCTATCACGACGACGATCACGAGGATGACCAGCCAGGGTAAGGAGGAGTCTGCGATGATCACCAGGTTGCCGGTGACCTCGTCTATCTCGATGCTCCCTCCGCTGACGACATCGGACGTCACGTCGATCCCGTCCATGTAGACGGTGACCGAGAGCATCGCCCATCCGAAGGACGACGACACGGTGGCGGAGAACCCGCCCCCTGCGGTCTTCCCGGGAGTGCTGTCGTATCCGGGCACGGACACGGAAGAGTTGGACAGGCGGTACTCCACGGAGTAGATCCTGTCGCCGGATACGGAGACCACCGTGTCGCGGTAGATGCCGGACAGGGTGTACGTCCCGTCGGAGTTGAGCGTCACGCTGCCGTACGTCGCAGTCACGGTTATATCGTCCATGTAGAACGCGTAGCCGTCGATGACGGAGATCTTGAACGTGACGGAGGACGATGTGGTGGAGACGGTGTCGCACCTCAGCCCGTTGACGGCTTCGAAGACGACGCTGTGATTCCCGATCACGACGGTGTGCGAGCCACCGCCTCCTCCGCCGGAACCGATCCACTTGGCGTCCAGACGGAGGATCCCCTCGTCGTCGACCATCTCGGCGGTCACCGGCTCCGACGCGTCGAACAGATGCTCCGTGCCTTCGGAGTCGGTCCAGTACCATCCGCCGAACTCATAGTCTGTCTTCTCGGGGTCCGAGGGGATGAACACGTGGTCCTCACCGTACTTCACTGTGGTCGCTCCCGTGATGGACTGCGCCGAGTACAGCGTCGAGACGTCGTAGAACAGCACGGTGATGCTGCCCGTCGACGAGATGGTCTTGATGTGGAGCGGGAGCACCTCGATCAGGATGGTGTCGGTCACCCCCGAGGTGCCGGTGACGGTCTGTCTTACGTAGACGGGGCTGTCGGTGCCGTAGGCGGAGAGGTCCATCGTGATGGACTGCCCCGTCCCTTCCATGATCACGTTCCATCCGCTGTCGTACACCTGCCATTCCACCGAGCCGCCAGAAGGCACCTCGTACCTGCACTCGAACGTCGCGTCGTCGCCGTAGACGTACCAGATCTCGTCGGGCTCCTCTTCGAGGGTGTCCCCTGAGGAGGCCGGGAGCTGGAACGCGAGGACGGCGGCAAGGGCGACGGCCGCGATAGCTATCGCTGCCTTGAGCCTCATGTCGAGCCTCCGGCCCCGGGCCGCCGAAGCGTGCCCGGGACCTCGCCTCAGGCGGTAGCGACTATCTCGATGCCCGCGTGGACGCTCACGAGGTCGTCGACAACGTACACGTAGAACTCCGTGCTGTAGATCACGCCGCTCACTGAGCAGACGATCGTGACCCTCAGTTCACCTGTTCCATCGGTGTTGTACGTGTAGACGCCGGTTTCGGAAACGATCTTCTCGGTTCCTGTCGTGTCGGTGACGTACACGGCGGAGTTGGTGTAGTCGATGTTTTTCCCACTGGCTTCGGTGACCTTCACGGTGAACGAGTTCCCGGAAGCCACTATATAAGGCGTGCTCATCACCTCTGTGGTCTCCGAGCCCTTGTACACCACGTACTCGAACCCCTCCGAATATGCGGGTGAGCTCGCGACAGTGATTGTGACCGTGCCGGTGTACACGGTGCCGCTGTTCTCCCCGTCGGTGGTGCTGTCCACAGCGATGACGGTCACAGGATACTCGCCCGTGGCAACACTGTCGACGACCATCCCCGAGATGACCCCGTTGTATGCCATGGCGAGTCCGTCGGGCAGGCCGGTGGCGTAGAACGTGTAGTTGTCGGTTTCGATGGGTTCCTCGCTGATGGTGCTGATGGTGTATTCGGGGGTCTCGTCGTAGGAGACTCCGATATACGCGATGGCGTTCGCCAGCGAGATCTCCACCCCGGCGTTGCCGGACACGATGGCCAGCTTGTAGTAGAGTGTCTCGACGACTGACGACTCGCTCGATTCCGTGACCTTCACTGTCGCCGTGTAGAGGAAGTAGAGGTATCCGCTGCTGGGTGCTGTCGTAGCCGAGATCTCGAACGTGTACTCGCCCACGTTGGTCGTGGACGCGGTCTCCGTGATGGTCATTCCACTGACGGTATCCGAGAACGCGGATCCGTCCGTGCCGTACGTCCATACCGGCGTCACGTTGTACTGGGAGTACGCGCTCTCGTTGACCTTGATCAGAATCGTGGCGGTTGCACCGGTTGTTCCTAGGTACATCGTCCCCAGACTGTAGGGGTATATCTGCGTGCCGTCCTCTTCGGCATCCACAGCGCCAATGGCCGCGACGCCGGCCAGGGCAACCGCCAGGACCGACAGCACAGCTATCGCTTTGATTGCTTTCATCCTTCTCACCTTGTTGCTTCCGGGGCATGTTTCCGTACCCGCCCCGCATGAATCGGTTTCAAAGCGTTTCCATGAAACCGGAGGCTCCTCCCTCCGGGTTCAGCGTCATGATGCGATGATCCCCGACGACGAGTTCGCGGCGTCCGCCACGGAGTACACCGTGACCAGTATCCACCCGAAGTCGAGGTACAGCCTGCCCGTTCCGCCGTCCACGGTAACGGTCAGGGTGCTTGTCCCGTCCGCCTCCGTTATGCGGACGGACGCGGTCACGTTCCCGTACGTGACCGTCATGCCGGATGTCCCGTACACCGTCGGGACCGAGGCGGATTCCCCTCCGCTCTCGGGATCCAGCGTGCTCTCCGAAGCGATGACGGTCAGGCCCCACCTGGCCGTCAGCGTGGTGTCCCTGCTGATCGTGATAGTTTCCGTGTACTCCGCGCCGTCGAGGCGCCAGGACAGGAACTCCAGTCCCTCGAACGAGGGGATCAGCGACGACAGGTCCAGCTCGCACGTGCTCGTCGTCGTATCCACGGGGACGCTCAGCTCGTATTCCGACGTGTACGTGGCGTACTCGGTCTCCGAGCCGACATCCATGGTGGCGTCGGTGAATACCAGCGTCACCTTGTATCCGGAGACGCCGTCAACCGCGACGGTGACCGATTCGGAAACCGACTTTATGGTCAGGATGCCCGTGACGACGTTCAGGTCCACGTCCTTGAACTCCAAGGGGAGGGTAGAGACCTTCGAGGGGAGGGCGTAGCCGTCGGCGGGCTCCAGCCTCGCCTCGTAGGACTCTCCGGTCACCACCTGCTCGACCACGCTGCCGCTGGACTTCGTGACGTTGGTAAGGTCCAGGACCACTACGCTGTGCGCGACCTCGCTGCCGTTGTAGACGAACACGATATTCCCGTTCTCGTCGACATCCGATGCGACGTATGTCGGGTCCTCGCTGCCGTAGTAGAAGTACTGGTAGGATGACTCGCAGTATTCCGACGATGTCTCGCTGGATGTTATTATCGAGTATTCGTTCGTCGCCGATACGACCCTGTCGCTGTGGAGGGTGACCACGAACCCGGCCTTCTCGGTAAGTTCGCCAGTGATGGTGATGTATCTGTCATCGTCCAGATAGATGCCGTCCGCGGCGGCATCGCCCTCGAGGTTCACCGTCCCGTTGCCGAAGTAGATGCCATTCCCGGTCCCGCCGGATCTGACGGTGTTGCCGATGACCTCCCCGCCGGACATCGTGAGGGTGCCTCCCTGCAACGTCACGCCCGCGCCTGTGTAGCCCTCGTTGTCGGTGACCTTCCCTCCGGTCATCACCATGATCCCGTTTCTGTTGATGTACACCCCGCCGCCCTGGTACGCGTAGTTGTCGTCGACGGTCCCGCCGTTCAGCGTGAACTCGCCTCCACTGGCGACGCTAACCCCGCCTCCGTACTGGGTTGCGGTGTTGTTGGAGATGCTTCCTCCGGACATCGTGAACGTACCGCCGACGTACACGCCCCCGCCGTACTCTGGAGGCAATGACGTTCCGGTCGGGATGTTGGACCATTTGGCGTACAGGGTCAGTTCCCCAGTCACGCGGTTGTTGAAGCTGTACTCGTTGCCTTCCGACGTGGCCTCGTCCAGGTACCACCCGTCGAAGTCCGCGCCGTAGTACGAGGGGAACTGCGCCAGGGCGATCCCGTTCATCTTGACGTACAGCGTGGGGTAGGCCACGGTCCCGTACCCGTTGGTGTTGTAGGTGACCTTCACGTAGTCGCTCTCGATCACCTCGTCGGCCACCCACCAGGCCTCTATCGTTATGTCCTCGTCCACCACGGTGTTGAACGTGTACAGGACGCCCTTGTAGTACCACCCGATGAATGTGTAATCCTCCTTCACGGGGGTCTGCATGGCGGCACAACCTTCGGAGGACGGTTGGTAAGTGTAGACGTTGGTATTGTCGTAGGTCTCGCCGTTGATCTCCATGGTGGCGCCTTCGCCGGGAAGGTAGGTGACCGTGTGCTTGTCGGTGTCCGAGTCGATGTCGGTCGTGTTCCCGTCGATCGTGCCCCCGGTCATCGTCAGATCGGAGTCATCCTCGATGTACACCCCTCCGCCGCTGTGCGCGTAGTTCCCCGTGACGGACCCGCCGGCGATCTTAACCTCCCCACCATAGCTGGCGCGGATGCCGCCGCCGGTACCGGACAGGTTGAGGACCTTGTTGGAGGAGATTGTGCCTCCCTCGTATGTTCCGTCCTCATCCGGGCCGATATATAGGATGGAATCCGGAGCCTCGCTGTTGTTCCTGACCCCCCATGATTCGGCGGTGGACGTTTTCTGGAGGTAGTTCTTGCTTACGATGGCGCCCGCCCCGCCCATGGTCGCCTTGTTCTCGGTGACGCTGCCGCCGAAGAGGCTGAATACGCCGCCGTCGACGCCTATCCCACCGCCGTACGCGGCGTAGTTGAGGATGACGGTGCCGCCGTACATGTCGAAGGTCCCGTCCAGTATGCCGATGCCGGCTGCGAAGGTGGACCCGTTGTGGGATACCGTTCCGCCCGTCATGGTACATGCCGCCTTGCCACCGACGGCGCCGATCCCGCCGCCCATGCTGTACGCGGTGTTCTCTGTGACCGTACCGCCGCTCATGGTGAACGTGGAGCCGAGCGAGTCGACCGACTCCACTCCCATGCTCACGAGGTCGTTGTAATCCGATTCGGAGCGGTCCTCGCCGCCTTCGACGTACGTCCTGCCGTCGATGAGAATGCCGCCGGCTGCCGTAGCGCTGTTGCCCGAGATGGTCCCGTCGATGAGGGTGAACGCGGAGTTGTCCACATAGATCCCCCCGCCGGAGTACTCTGCGGTGCAGTTGGACACCGTGGCCCCGTCGCTGATCTCCAGCGTGCCGTTGCGCACGTATATCCCGCCGCCGTAGTCCGCCGATCCGCCCGAGACCGTAGCCTGGTGGAGGTATAGGGATCCGCCGTCCACCAGGATTGTCCCGCCGCAGTACCCGCTGGTGGTGTCACTGTCGTAGTAGACGACGGTGCCCTTGCCGCCTATCAGCGACCCGTTGCCGGTTATGTGCAGCGTGCCTTCGACGACAAGGAGGGTACCGCTGTCGCCGCTGAACGTTATCGAATGACCGTTGAGGTCCAGCACGGCGACGCCGGACTCCAGCGTTACGGTGGTCGATTCGATGTCGGATGTCAGAACATAGGTGGTTTCCGGGGACAGGGTCGCCGGGAGCGGGGACTCCTCGGAGACCTCGACCTTCGTGGCGAAGCTTGGGATATCAGTCGCTTCGCCGGTGGATACGCTGGTCAGATCGGTGACCAATGGGCATAAGAGCAGGAGGACTGCCGAAAGAAGCGCGATACGGCGGGCTGAGATGCATTGCAGTGCCCCCCCCCAAGCGAGTCCCTGGAGCGGGCGCCTTCCCCGGCGCGCCGCTTGGCGCTCGAATCCGTACCTTTCATGAGCATTCCCCTGTTGCCTCCCGCCGGTGGCGGAGGCCGCTCCGATAGCATCGCCGCGGTCGCCGCCGCGCACGAGGCCGTCCCTCCATATTGGTCTGGATGGAAATATAATCTTTGTCTCTTAGAGCGCGCTTCGTGTGGGTTCCGACAAGGCAGGCATGCTTCCGGGAATCCCGCGATATGGTTCGGATAGTGTTATAGTGGGGATGCGGATGGCCGGCCCCATGGGACTCTTCAGCAGAGGGGACAAGAAGCCCGGCTTCATGGCCGGCGTGAGGGACGAGGTGCACGGGGCGCACCAGGAGGGCTCCGAGATAGTCCTCTGGAGCGAGCTCGGAGGGGTCAGGTTCCAGGTCGTCACCGCGACGGCGGAGACCGTGGCAGCCCCGCAGGGATCGTTCAGGATACTCTACCAGCCGTCCAAGACCATCGGCGTGCCCACCGGCGACCTGCTGGTCACCGCCGAGGAGGTGGACCGCGACCTGGCGCTCAGGATCTGCTCCAGGAGGGGGATCTCCGGGCTGATGGGCGTGTACACCCCGTCCAGGTCCGACGCGGACGCGCTGATGCGCGCGGCGATAGGCGAGGCCCCGACGGAGTTCTCGTCCTGCCACAGGTTCATGAGGGCGTGCGTGTCCAACCTCCGCGGGAGGCCAGGCGAGAGCGGCCTGCCCGGCCCGATGTGCTGCTACGGCGAGTTCCGCCTCCCGGGAGACGGGAGCGCCGATGCCGCCGCCAGGACGCAGGACGAGGACGACGGGTTCCACGTCGTCGACGGGATGGTCCGCCTGTCCCCCGACCTCGGAGGGGAGGATCTCGAGTTCCGCCCGCTGGATCCTGATTCCGTGAACGCGGCGGAGGCCGGGAGGTTCTACGCCGTCCTCACCGGGGAGTGCAAGTCTGTCCCCGGGACGCCGGCCCTGTCCGGGCCCATCGGCCGCGATGCGGCCCTGGCGATAGCGTCGTCGTGGTACAGGTCCGGGGTGCTCGGCCTGTACACGCCCGATCGCGCGGACGCCGAGGCTCTGGCGAGGGAGGCCTCCACCCAGGAACCGAAGGAGAGGTTCAGGAAGCGCCGCGGCGTGCCCCTGGCCTGCTTCGAGCCCGTCCCGTACGACCACGACCCCACGGCCGCGGTGTACTTCGGGAAGCTACTCTGAACGAGTGGGTCGCACGGTTATCTAACCGGAACGCGTACCCCCGGCGATGAAGACATACATCGACCCGTTCGACTACGCCAAGGAGATAACCAGGTCCGTAGGGAAGGGCGTTCTGGTGACAACCCGCAACGGCCCGACCGTGGACTGCATGACAATCGGATGGGGGATGCTCGGCATCGAGTGGGGCGAGCCCATCTTCACCGTCTTCATACGCGAGGGGAGGTTCACCCGCGAGCAGCTGGACGCCACCGGCGAGTTCACAGTCAACGTGCCCATGGGCGACTACGACAGGAGGATCGTCGGGTACTGCGGCTCCAAGAGCGGCAGGGACACCGACAAGGTCTCCGACCTGGGGCTCACGCTGATGGAATCCGAGGAGATCTCCGCACCGGCCGTGAGGGAGTTCCCGCTGACCCTCGAGTGCAGGGTGATCTACAGGCAGATGCAGGACCGCGACGCGATCCCCGAGTCGATCAGGAAGACCATGTACCCCGAGGACGTGGACAGCTCCAACCCCATGGCCAACAGGGACTACCACGTCGCCTACTACGGGAAGATCGTGAAGTCGTACATCCTGTGAGCGCCGTCGCAGGGACACGTCCAGTATCCGGGTGCGCCCGAGCCTGTCGGCCATGCGCATCGCGGCCCTCGTGCCGAACGACAGGCCGCGGATCTCCTCCAGGGCCTCGCGGTAGAAGCCGCGCACCGAGTTCAGACGGATCCCGTTCTCCCGGCAGAACGCCTCGGGGTCGTCCACGCAGAAGCGTATCTCGGCACCCGTGTTCCCGCTTTTGCGGACGTACCTCTGGGCGTACCTCATGCCCGCGCGGTCGGTGGCGTCGAAAACCATGCGGGGATGCCCCAGGTCTTCGGACATCCTCCCCAGGAGGACTGAGACCTGCTCCGGCGCGAAGTACTGGAGCACTCCAGCGGCGACGACCAGCGTCCTTCCGTCCGGGCCGATCCCGTCCATCCACGAGGGGTCGTTCAGGTCCCCTCCTATCAAGACCTCCTTGTCTGACACGTCCAGGACCTCCTCCCTGAGTCCGATGACATCGGGGAGGTCCACCTGGTAGAACGTCGCGTCGACGTCGGAGAGCCTCCTGCTCATCGTTTCGAGTCCTGCTCCGATGCTCACGATGCGGCATCCCGGGTTCTCTGAGCAGAATCCCCTGGCGATCCCGTCCATGCACCTGAAGCGGCAGACGGACGCCATCGTCCCGTATTCCGAGGCGCCCTCCGATGCGCGGACAACCCTGTCCATGTCCTTCAGGCGAAGCGATTCCCTGTCCGTGAAGTAGTCCGGGAAGCGCTCGGACACGGCCGCGCGTGCGGCCAGCGGGATGAAAAGCGTGTCCTCCACGCCATCGGATGCCATGCGCCGCAATCTCCATCCGGATAGATTATGGTATTCCTAAATATCTTCCCGGACCGGTTTTTTTACAAGCCTGTGAACAAAATACGTTTATTCACATAATCATCAAATACGTAAATGCAATACAATGGCCATGTACGCCCCGTTCGTCGGAAGAGAGGCGGAGTTGTCGCATATGGAGGCCCTGTACGCCGCGCCGGGAGCGAAGGCCCTCGCCATCTGCGGCCGCAGGAGAGTGGGCATGACCAGGCTCCTGAGGGAGTTCTGCCGCGGGAAGAGGGCCCTTCTGTTCGCGTTCAAGGATCTTTCTCTGAAGGAGAACCTTTGGCATGCCGAGGTCGTCGTCGCGGAGTTCACCGGGGCGGAGGCATCGTTCGGGACGGCGGCGGCGTTCCTGGAGTCGCTGGTGGGTATTTGCGCCGAGGGGAAGACCGTGGTCGTGATGGAGGGGTTCCCCCATCTCGTCGGCGGTGATGCGGGGGTCATGCAGGCCGTCTGCGGGTTCATCGACGATATCTCGGAGACGGAATCGATGCTGGTGATCTGCGGCTCGCCCGTGCCGATGATGAGGGAGCTCCTGGAGTCGCCGGGTAACCCCCTCGCCGGGCGCTTCCCGGACCGCATGGTGCTGGAGCCCCTCTCGTTGAGGCAGTGCGCCCTGCTGCACCCCGGCATGTCCGATGCGGACGTCCTGAGGACGTATCTCACCGTCGGGGGCATGCCGCTGTACCATCTGATTATGTCTGGACCGGCCTACGAGGATTCCGTCAAGGCCGCGTTCCTCGCGGAGCAGGCGCCCCTGCGCGACGAGTTCATGACGGCCGTCGGGAGGGAGCTCAGTCCGAAACGCGTCTACTCACTCATGCTCTGGTCGATGTCCAGGGGGGCACGTACGCAGTCGGAGGTGGCCGCCGCATCGGACATCTCCCCCTCGCTCTGCAAGAGGTACATGGACAACCTTGTCAGCCACGGATTCGTCGCGAAGGACCCTCCGGCACCAGGGAGGAAGGCGGGCAGATTCTACCGCATCTCGGATCCGCTGACACTCTTCGGATACGAGGTGGTCAGGCGCATCGATGTATGCGGAGGGGAGGACCCAGACGGGCTCTACGTGAGGTGCGCACCCAAGATCGGCACCTGCATGGGGAAGGCCTTCGGGGACGCGGTTGCGGAGTACATCGGCATCACGTACCGTCCAGGCAGGATGGGCAGGTGGACGGGTCGTGCGGACGGCACGGTGGAGGACTTCGGCGTCGTGGCCGAGATCGACATCGGCGGGGGACGCGACCTGACCCTCCTCTGCGGGTGCGTGTTCAGGCGCACAGGGGCGGACATGGAGGACATGGTCCTTCTGGAGCAAAGGGCGGAAGCCGCCGGGTTCAGGATGAACCGGAGGTTCGCCATGGCCTCGGCTGGAGGATTCACCAGGGAGTTGGAGGAGTACGCCGAGGACAACGGCGTCATGCTCATCGGCCTGGACGAGATCATGGGCCGCACGGGGCCCGAGCCCCTGGTGCGTACGCTGTGAGAAGCATGTCCGGGCCCCGGAGGGCCCGGTAAGGAATGTTCAGGACCACCAGTCGCCGTTGCGGCGGTCGATGGTCTGGTCCCTGTCGGGGCCGACGCTGACGATGTCCACCGGGGTCTTGAGGTACCTCTCGGTGAACTCGATGTACTCGCGCATCTCGCCGGGGAGCTCGTCGTATCCCGCCTTAACGAGGGCGGCGGTGTCCTCCCAGCCCTTCCATCCCTTCAGGGTCTCGTAAACGGGCTTGGCCCTGTTGAGCTTCGCGATGGACGCGGGGAAGTGCCTGACCTCCTGGCCGTCGATCTCGTACGCCACGCACACGGGGAGCTCCGGGACGTCGTTCAGCACGTCGATCTTGGTCATGACGAGCGAGGTGAACCCGCACATCCTCTGGGCGTGCTCCACGACCACGAGGTCCAGCCATCCGCAGCGCCTGCCGCGGCCGGTGGTGACGCCGAACTCGCCTCCCTTGTGCTGGAGGGCGAGCTCCTCCTCGCCGCTCAGCTCGGTCACGAACGGGCCCTCGCCGACGCGGGTGGTGTACGCCTTCACCACGCCGAGCATCCTGTCGATCCTGTTGGGGGCGACCCCGGACCCGGTGCAGACACCGCCGCCGCATGTGGCGGAGGAGGTCACGTACGGGTAGGTCCCGTGGTCGATGTCCAGCATGGCGCCCTGGGCGCCCTCGAATATGACGTTCTTCCCCTGGTCGAGCGAGTCGTTGACGAGGACGGACGTGTCGCAGATGCAGTCCCCGATCATGTCCCTCCAGCCCGTCATCTTGGCGTGCAGGGACTCGGGGGTGCACTGGCAGGGCTCGGCGCCCATCATGGCCATCATGTCCTTCTTGTACGGGAGGATGAACTGGATCTTGTCCATCAGGACGTCGTCCTCCAGGAGGTCCCCTGCGCGGAAGCCGATCCTGGCGATCTTGTCCTGGTAGGCGGGCCCGATGCCCTTCTTGGTGGTGCCGACGACGTTCTTTCCGCGGTACTTCTCCTCGGCGCCGTCCAGTTTCTTGTGGTAGTTCATGATGAGGTGCGCGCGGTCGGAGATGCGGAGGCCGTCGATGCTGCCCCCGGCCTGCTTTACCTGCTCGATCTCCTCGGCCAGCTCCTCCAGGTTAACGACGACGCCGTTGCCGATGACGGCGAGCTTGCCCTCGCGGACGACCCCGGACGGCAGACCGTGGAGCTTGAAGACCTTCCCGTCGACCACGATGGTGTGGCCGGCGTTGTTGCCCCCCTGGAAGCGGACGATGAGGTCCGCGTCCTCGTCCAGATAATCTGTGATCTTACCTTTTCCTTCGTCTCCCCACTGGGCTCCGATGATGGCTAGTCCGGGCATTCTTATGGCTCCGCCCGAAAGGATGCGGACGCCATTGATAATCCTTATTGAGAGTCCGGGCTGCACTCCCTGTACAGGGGCACCAGCTCGTCGAGCGGGATGTCCGTCATGAACTCCGTGGGGGAGAAGTGGGTGAGCGAGGCGCGGCCGTGCTGCTTCAGCGTCCCGACGAAATCGGCGATCCTCGGAGGGGACATCTTCAGGTGGGACGACAGCTCGCTCACGTCGTAGACGAACACCTGGTCGTCCAGCTCGTTGGACCAGAGGTCGATGTACTTGCGGCACCTGCGCTCGTCGGCCATTCCCTCGGGGCTGAACGTGCGGACGAGCTCCTGGTCGTGCAGGGGCCCGAGCCAGAACGGCCCCAGGGGATGCCTGTCGTCCCTCACCGGGTTCAGGGAGCGCTCCATGGTCTCCGTGTCGTACTCCATGTAGCCGAGCCTGGCGAGCGTCGCGTCCGCCGCCTTGGCGCCCTCCTCTATCTGCACGTATGTGCGGTAGTAGTGGTCGGCGTAGAAGGAGAGCAGCGGGCGCATCCCGCGGTCGAACTTGGCCAGCTCGCGGGCCACCGTGCACATCAGTATGCGCAGGCCGCCCTCGTGGCACATGAACCCGCGGACGGGCTCGCACTGGTACCTGCGGCGGCACTTCACCGCGTGGGCGCCGGCCAGGGGCGCCATGTCCGTCGCCGTGACCGCGAGGACGGCGCGCCTCCCGCATCCGCGTATCGCCGATTGGAGGAACGGGACAGGGGACCCGAAGGGGTCCAGGTCCACGTACCCGAAGGTGCGCTCGGAGAACAGGACGTGCATGTCGCGGTTGGACGCCTCCACGTTGGAGAGGTTGTTGATCTCGGCGTTGCGCCTGATCCACGGCATGGCGTCGGCGGAGATGTCGTTGGCGACCACCTCGGTGTCCGGAACCTCGTTGGCAATGCGCACGGAGCGGGATCCGGTTGCCGCCATGGCGTCGGCGACGGTGAGCCCGTCGCGGCCGAGCGCGCGCAGCAGCATGACGCTGACGTCGCGGTTGAACGACATCTGCTCGTTGAAGAACACGGTCCCCATCTTCTTGCCGGGGCCGTGGGTGGAATGCTGGAGGGGCACCGCGATGTCGGTGCCGCCCTCCCTTATGACGGAGCCTTCGGGGCTCAAACGTTCTCACCGCTCATCAGGCGCACGATCTTGTACGGCAGGAGGTTGCGGTTGGTCGGCGTCACCTCGAGAATGCGGACGTCGT
The DNA here is from genome assembly GCA_030539515.1 of Thermoplasmata archaeon. Classification (GTDB taxonomy): domain Archaea; phylum Thermoplasmatota; class Thermoplasmata; order Methanomassiliicoccales; family Methanomethylophilaceae; genus Methanoprimaticola. The sequence goes on along the minus strand of JAUNXZ010000019.1, from coordinate 10,525 downwards.
CCCTCCTCCTTATGTCCTGGAGAAGCGGGTTCCTCGATTTCTTGTGGAGGGTTATGATCATGGGTTTGTCCGCGTCGAGCGCGTCCTTGACGGCGTCGATGAACGCCTGGGATTCGACCTCCATCTTCCCGACCTCGTCGATGACGATGATGTCGCAGCTCTCGCAGGCGTCGCGGATCGCTTTGACCCCCACGGCCTCGAGCTTGCTCAGGTCGACGCCGATCTTCCCGACCATGACGCGGCTCTCGATCTCCGTGCTGGCGAAGACCTCGGTCTCGCCGGTCATGAGGTCGCGCACCGTGAAGCCGGTCTTGTGCCTGCCGTCGCCCACCGGCTCGTCGATCATACCCCCGATCTTGAGCTCCCCGTCCTGGAGCATCTCGATGACGCGCAGGAGCGCGTAAGTCTTTCCGGAACCCGGTAGTCCGGTGATTCCGATCTTGATATCAGCAATCATGAGCACCCTGCCGGACGATAGGTCGGCTCATACCGCATATGCATGGTATTATAAAAACAATCGGAACATCCAGCAGTTTTTCGGGACAGTTAACTTTTCCGACTGTCGGAACGCTAGGGACGAACCTCGGCAGATGGAGGATACGTACATCAGCGGATACCCCAGGTCGGTATCGTAGCGCATCTCCGCCGTGACCCTGGAATCGCCGATCCTGATGACGATCACGGCGTCGAGCATGTCCCCGGAGAGGGACGCGTAGGAGTACTCGTCGCCCTCCGGCGGTATGCGGGAGCGGTCGATGCGCACCCGGGCGTCCTCCACGTAGGGCTGCACCCTTATGGCGTCGGATATAGAGCGCTCGAGCCCGTCCACCGAGGACGAGCTGACGGGCATCCCCACGAACTGGTGGTAGAGGGTGCCCATCTTGATGCCCGCCTCGAACAGCGCCCTGTCCCTGTCGCCGCACGCGAAGCGGCCCGCGGCGGTCTCCTCCCTGGACGTCATCCGAGCACCGTCAGGAGTACATCAGGTCCTTCTTGATGGCGTCCTCGGGGATCAGGCCGTGGAGCCTCCCGTCGTTGACGTCGACGGTCTTGAAGGCGATGGTGATCAGGTGGGCGATGGTGTCGACCGAGGGGACGCTGTCGTAGTAGCTCTGGACGATCTTGAAGTAGATCCTGTCCTCCTCGTCGGCCATGTAGAACCCGCCGTTGTTGATCGTGTTGTTGATGGTGTTCAGCTCCGGGACGAGCCTCCTGCGGGCGTCGGCGGGGATCTCGAACATCAGGTAGCAGTAGATGTTCAGGGTCAGGTTCTCGTCGTCCGCCATGATCAGCATGCCTATGGGGAGGTCGTCCCCCATGGCGCTGAGGACGACGGTCCCGTCCTGCACCTCGTACTTCAGGTTCAGCCTGTCCAGGGCGGCCCTGGCGTTCCTCATCGCCTTCTCTCCGGTCGATCTTCCGAACATGGGATTCACCTCTTCTCCAGCGGGACGTACTCCTTCGGCTCCACGACGTTGACGTACGCGGGGCGGAGGATCTTGTTGGACGTGACGATCTCCTCGATCCTGTGGGCGCTCCAGCCGACGATCCTGGCGGTGGCGAACAGCGGGGTGTAGAGCTCTCTCGGGATCCCGAGCATCTCGTAGACGAAGCCGCTGTAGAAGTCCACGTTGGCGCTGACGCTGGTGGCGTGGGGGCGCTTCTCCAGGACCAGAGAGGGGGCGAGCCTCTCCACCATCTCATAGAGCCTGTAGGTCTCGAGCCTCCCCTTCTCGATGGCGAGCTTCTCGACGAACGACTTGAACACGAGGGCCCTGGGGTCCGATATCGTGTACACGGCGTGCCCCATGCCGTAGATGAGCCCCTGGTGGTCGAAGGCCTTCCTGTCCAGGATGTCGGACAGGTACTTCCTGACCTCCTTCTCGCTGTCGGGGTGCTTCACGTGGCGCCTCATGTCGTCCATCATGTCCATGACCTTCAGGTTCGCGCCCCCGTGCTTGGGGCCCTTGAGGGAGGACATGGCGGCCGCGATGACCGCGTAGGTGTCCGACCCGGACGAGGTGGTGACCCTGGTGGTGAACGTGGAGTTGTTCCCGCCGCCGTGCTCCATGTGCAGCACCAGCGCGAGGTCCAGGACGGTCGCCTCGAGGTAGGTGTAGGACTTGTCCGGCCTGAGCATGCGCAGGATGTTCTCCGCCGTGGACAGCGAGGGGTCCGGGCGGTGGATGTACATGCTCTCGTCGTTGATGTAGTGGTTGTACGCGTGGTAGCTGTACACCGTGAGCATGGGGAACACGCTGATCAGGTAGATGCACTGCCTGAGCACGTTCTCCGTGGAGTTGCTGAGCGCCTTCTTGTCGTAGGACGCGAGGAAGAGGATGCAGCGGGAGATCGAGTTCATGATGTCCTTGTTGGCGGCCTTCATGATGACGTCGCGGGTGAACGTGACGGGGAGCTTCCTCTCCTCGGCCATGTGGAGCTTGAACTCGTCGAGCTCCTCCTGGTTCGGCAGCGACCCGAACAGCAGGAGGTAGGCGCACTCCTCGAAGCCGAAGCGCTTGTTGAGGAAGCCGCGGGTCAGGTCCTGGATGTCGTAGCCCCTGTAGCGGAGCCTGCCCTCGCAGGGGACCTTGACGCCGTCGACGATCTCGGTGCCGTCCACGGCGGAGATGCCGGTGAGCCCGACCACGACGCCGCTGCCCTTGCTGTCGCGCAGGCCCTTCTTGACGTCGTACTTGTCGTAGAGCTCCGGCGGGAAGCGGTCGATGGACTCGCACAGCTTCGATTTGCTCTCTATGAACCTCTTGTACTCGCTGTTCATCTCGATCCCGGGTCCTCCTCCCGGCTGGCCAGGGCCGCGGCTCACAGCGGAAGGGTAATGGTCCATGAGGAAGGCGCATGGATAGTTAACCGTGTCGGGGGAACGGGTGTTGCCGGGCCCGCTGCACCGGGCAACCATCATATAACCGCCCCGGGGATGCGGGGGCCATGCCGAGGATAGCCGTCCAGGATTCCTACGTCGATGTGCCCGAGGGCTCGACGATAGAGGACGCCATGCGCGCTTCGGGGCGCACCCCGGACTCCTACATCTACCTCGCGGACGGGCGCCCGGTGCCCATGGACTCGCGTCCCGATGTGGACGTCAGGGCCCTGAGGGTGGCTTCGGGCGGTTAACCGGACATCTCCAGGAGGGCGTCGAAGTCGAACCCCGACTCCAGGGCCGCGTCCAGCAGGACGTCCACGTTGGCCATGTACGCGGTGCGGGGGTCGTCGCCCTCCATCCTGCCCTCGGACGAGGACAGGGAGTCCTCCTCCGGGAAGCGGACCGGGGCCAGGGGGAGCACGCCGAGGCACTTCATCCCCGTGAGCTCCTCGATCCTCTCGATCCCCTCCCTCAGGATGGACGCCTCTCCCCTGAACCTGTTGACGAAGAAGCCCTTCACCAGCGGCCTCACGTCGTCGGGTATGAGCCTCCACGTCCCGTACACCGCGGCGAACACGCCGCCGCGCTCTATGTCGCCCACCAGGACCGCGGGGACGCCGGCGGAGCGCATGAGGCCCACGTTGGCCAGGTCCGTGTCCATGAGGTTGAGCTCCGCGGGGGACCCGGACCCCTCGCAAACGACGAACCCGTGGGATGCCGACAGCCTCCCCAGCGAGGCGGAGATGGCCTCTTGGGCCGCCGAGCGGTACGCGGCCGTGTCCGTCTCCACGTCGAGGAGCGGCTTCCCGGAGACGACGGCCTGCGTCCTCCTGCCGCCGGACGGCTTCAGGAGCACGGGGTTCATGTCGGTCTCGGGCTCGAGCCCGCAGGCCCATGCCTGGAACGCCTGGCCGATGCCGATCTCCCCGCCGTCCTTCGTGGCGTAGGAGTTCAGCGACAGGTTGAACGCCTTGAACGGCACCGGGTCCAGGCCCTTCCTGGCCAGGTACCTGCAGATCATGGCGCAGCACACGGTCTTCCCCGCATCCGAGGAGGTGCCTAGCACCAGTATCCTGCTCACTCGCCCACCCCCAGCATGCGGAGGATCGCGCCCACGTCCATGTTCGCCTCGAACACGTCCGCCAGCTTCTCGATGTTCTCCTCCAGGACGTCGTCGTAGTCGCGCACGTCGGAGGTGTCCACGCGCCTCCCGTCGCGGGAGACCTTGGACAGGAAGTAGGACCTGAAGGGCTTCTTGTCGAAGATGCCGTGGAGGTACGTCCCGTACACCATCTCGGAGTCGCGGACGGCGCCCTCCTTCACCGGCCCCCTGTCCTGGTTGTTCGTTATCTCGAAGAGGGGCTCCTCGTTCACCTCGGACATCCCCATGTGCAGCTCGTAGCCGGAGATCTCCCCGCCGTCACCGACGAGCATGGTGCCGTCGCTGTTGACGACGCGCTTCTTGTACTCGCCGAACTTCGTGGTCATGTCGAGGAACCCGAGGCCGTCGATGACCCTCGGGGACCCGCTCTCGAGCCCGTCGGAGTCGTCCAGCTCGCGGCCCATCATCTGGTACCCGCCGCAGATCCCCGCGATGGGGACCCTGCCCCTCAGCGCGCGGACGCGGTCGGCGATGCCCTTCTCCTCCATCCACATCATGTCGCCGACGGTGTTCTTGGTCCCGGGGAGCACCACGGCGTCCACGCCGTCCAGGTCCTCGGCCTTCTCGACGAACACGACGGACACGTCCTCGAGGAAGAGGGGGTCCAGGTCGGTGAAGTTCGCGATGCGCGGGTACTTGACGACGCCCACCAGGCAGCTGCCGTCGCCCTTCCTCCTCATCCCCCTGAGGGACTCGGAGTCCTCAGACGGGAGGATGAAGTCGCCGTGGGGGACTATGCCCAGGACAGGCACGCCGCAGATCGCGGCGAACTCCTCCGCCCCGGGCCTGAAGCGCTCCGGGTCCCCCCTGACGTTGTTGAATATGACGCCCTTGATCCTGGACCTGTCCGGCTCGGGTATGAGCTCCACGGTCCCCAGGGCGTAGGCGAACGCCCCTCCCCACTCCACGTTCACCACGAGGACCACGTCGGCGTCCGCCTCCACGGCTGCGCCCATGTTGGCGATGTCCCTGTCGTAGATGTTGATCTCCGCCGGGGACCCCGCGCCCTCCATGATCACGAAGTCGTAGCGCCCCTTGAGGAAGTCCACGTTCTCGCGGACGATGGTCCTCCCGGGGCCGGGGACGAACTCCGAGTAGTACGACTCCACGTCGTAGTCGGCGTAGGGCTTCCCGCAGACGATCACCTGGGAGACGGTGTCCTTCTTCGGCTTGAGCAGGATGGGGTTCATGTGGCTGTCCGGCGTCTTGAGGCCGGCGGCCTTGGCCTGTACCGTCTGGGCCATGGCTATCTCGGTGCCCATGCGTGTCGCCTTGGCGTTCAGGCTCATGTTCTGGCTCTTGAAAGGCGCCACCAGGTACCCGCGCCTGTGCAGGATCCTGCATATCGCCGCGACGGTCACCGACTTGCCGGCGTCGGACGTGGCGCCGACGACCATCATGGCGCGGCCGGCGCGGTGGAACCTGGACTTGGCCTCCTCCCGGATCCCGGGGAGGCGGGGGTCGCCGGACGTGGTTATCCCGAGGCGCCCGATCTCGGACATGACGAACCTGCAGACGTCCTGCCTGTGGATGAACAGGCAGTCGGAGCAGGCCCAGACCTCGTTGCCCCTCTTCCCGACCAGCATCTCGCCGAGGTCGGTGTCGTTGCAGGGGTAGAAGGGGCAGTAGCAGAACGTGCAGTCCTGCCCCGAGAAATGGCACGGGTGGTAGTCGCAGGACGTGTCCGGGCCGATCCATCCGCGGGCGATCTCCTCCTCCACCTTCTTCCTGATGCAGTCCATGGGGCAACCTGCCACGCCCATGTCTCTCCGCCGATTTATATTGGTTGTATCATCCGACTTCCGTCCCATCCGCGGGGGCCGTTATCGGTGCGTGTTGCGGAGGCGCGCACCCTTTTCGGCGACCCCCCGCAACCGCTTATATCCGCGTATCCGCGTGGCGTGACCATGGGTGCACGCTTCAGATTCATTCACTGCGCGGACCTCCACCTGGGCGCGAGGTTCCGCGGGGTTTCCGAGACGGACCCCGCCAGGGCCGAGGCCCTGAGGGAGTCCGTGTTCGCCTCGTTCAGGAGGATAGTCGACACGGGGATCTCCGAGGACGCCGACGCGATGTTCATAGCCGGGGACGCGTTCGACGAGGAGACCATAACGCCGATGACCAGGATGTTCCTGGTGGACGAGCTCCGCAGGTTCGGGAGGCCCGTCTTCATATGCAGGGGCAACCACGACCCGCACACGTCGTGGGAGTCCAGCATGCCCTACCCCGACAACGTCGTGGAGTTCGGCACGGAGCCGGAGAGGTTCGACATCCCCGGCGTCGAGGGCGCGGAGGCGGTCGGCGCCAGCTTCGCGGACTGGCACGACGAGCGCAACCTGCCGTCGATGATCAGGGGCTCCCCGGACAGGTTCACCGTCGCGTGCGTGCACTGCGACGTGGACAACCCGTCCCCGGAGTACGCCTACTCGCCCTGCACCCGCTCGGACCTGCTGGGGAAGGGCGTGGACTACTGGGCGCTGGGCCACATACACAGGAGGGAGGTCATCTCCGAGAGGCCCTGGGCCGTCTACCCCGGGAACATCCAGGGGCGCAGCTTCAGGGAGACCGGCGAGAAGGGCGCGTACCTCGTGACGGTCAGGGACGGCGCGGTGGCGGAGGCCAGGTTCTTCGCGACGCAGGGCGTCCGGTGGCACGACGAGACCGTGGACATCGGGGGGAAGACCTTCGACGACCTGGTCTCCGAGATATCGTCCAGGGTCCCGAGGGGGTCCGCCCTCCGCGTGACCCTGACCGGATCGGGCGACCTCGACGGGATGGTCAGGAGGCCGGACATCGTCGGGCTCCTGTCATCCAGGCTCGGGTGCACCGTGTCTTCGGTGGTGGCGGAGACCACCCCGGGCGTGGACCTGGATTCGAGGAGGGGCGGCCTGGACATGATGGGCATGGTCATCTCCCGCGGGGACTCGCTGAGGGAGGGCGGCAGGGACGCCGTCCTGGCGAAGCTGAGGGACAACCCGGTGCTGAAGGCGAGGATCGACGCGTTCGAGGCCATGTCCGACGAGGAGCTGCTCTCGCTGGTGGACTCCGCCGTGATGTCCCTGGCGTCCCGCATGGAGGCGTCGAGATGAGGATCACGAGGATCCGCGTAGGCTCCTTCGGGGGCATCGGCGACAGGGACTACCGCATGGGCAACGGGCTCACCGTCCTCCACGGACCCAACGAGAGCGGGAAGACCTCCACCATGGAGCTGGTCCGCTCGGTGCTGGTGCCGTCCAGGAAGCGCAAGCAGTACCCCGAGCGCACGAAGAGGGACGAGGGCTCGGTGGAGTTCACCGACGGCGGAGATTTCGGGAGGCTGGAGCTGTCCGGCAAGGATGTCGAGGGAACGCGTCCCGCATGCGTCGCCGGCCTCGACGAGTCCATCTTCCGCCAGGTTTTCGCCATGGGGCCGGACGACCTGGACGAGGCCGAGGCGATAACCGAGGGCTCCATCCGCAGCAGGTTCCTCACCGTCCCCGGAGGGGAGTCCATGCCCGAGGTCATGAAGAGGGCTTCGGAGGACGTGAAGAAACTCGCCGGACTGAAGTCCAACTCGCCGTCCGAGCTGCTTGATGCGGACAGGGAACTTGTTACGAAGAGGGAGGCCGTTGCCGCCCTGAAGGAGCGCACGGAGGAGTTCGGAGGTATCTCCGAGAGGATATCCGCCCTGCAGTCGGAGATCGAGAAGATCAATGCTGAGGCAGAGGCCGAGGAGGCCCCCCGCAGGCTCCACGAGCTCTACCAGAGCAACGCGGGCAACTACGAGAGGCTGGCCTCCCTGAAGGACGAGCGCTCCGCCCTCGGGACGTTCGTGCCCGTCACTGCGGAGGACCGTGCCAAGGCGGCGGAGCTCGAGAACGCCAGGGCCTCCGCCGTTTCCGAAGAGGACACGATACAGCGCCAGATCTCCAGAAGGAAGGGGGACCTGGACGGTGCGAACCCCTCCAGGCTCGCGGTCCGCGGGAAGGAGATCGACGCGCTGCCTGGGAGGCTGGACTCCCGCACCGATGTCCCCGCATCCGCCCCTGCCCCGGTCAGGGAGGCCGGCGGACGCAGGAAGACGTTGCTGGCGCTCGGTATAGTGCTCGTGGCAGTCGGCGCCGTGGCCGGAGCGCTCGTGAATCCGATCCTGTTCGCGGTCTCCGCGCTGGGCGCGGCAGTGGCCGTCATGGGATTCATGTCTAAGGGGTCCTTGCCGGCACCCGCACCCGCGCCACGGATGGACGACTCCCTCGAGAGGGACGTCAGGGACATCTGCTCCGACGTCGGGGTGAGGTACATCGGCCTGGAGGCCTCGATAGACGCACTCGTCGAGAAGAGGCGCATCGCATCCGCCCCTCCTACAGAGGTGGACGAGATGTCCGCGAGGAACAGGGTGCTCCAGGCGGACAACGCGCTGACCGCGTTCTACTCCCGCTTCTCGGGGGAGGCAGGGTTCGCCGCTTCGATATCGAAGACGGAGAGGGCGGCGGCACTGGACGCCGCCATTTCCAACCTCGAGAGCTCTATGAGGAGCGCTGGGCTCGACCCCGCCGTGCCCGTGTGCCCGGTTGAGTGGAAGGGATCCGACGCCTCGGCGAAGGTCAGCGACGCGAGCAGGGAGCTCGGGGAGCTCACCGCCAGGAGGGACGCCATCCTGAGGATGGACGACCTCGAGAGGGCAATGGACTCCCTGTCGTCCGCGGAGTCCTCCTACGACGGCGCACTCCGCGACGCGGCCGTCGCCGTGCTCGCAGACTCCATCGCGAAGGACGCCTGCACCGAGGCGTACGGCAGGGTGCAGCCCGGCGTGGTCCGCACCGCCGAGAGGTACCTGTCGGAGATGACCGGCGGCCTCTACTCGCTGGACGTGGACCCCGCCACCAACGACATCGTGGTCAGGTCGGGCGACGTCTCGAAGGGCATGGAGGCCTGGAGCTCGGGCCTCAGGGCGCAGGTGCTCCTGTCCCTGAAGCTCGCCGTGGCCCGCGAGATGGGCAACGGGGAGGTGCCCGTGATGCTCGACGACGTGCTGCTCCCGTTCGACTCCTCCCGCAAGGCCGGGGCCGTCCGCGCCCTCGCGTCCGTCGCGGGGGAGATGCAGGTGATCGTGTTCACCTGCGACGACGCCGTCAGGGACATCGCCTCCGGAACCGACGGCGCGACAGTGCTGGACATGGTCTGAAAACCGGAGGGGGACACCCCTCCTTTTTGTACAACCTTACATAGTCTTTATAAGGCACTTCCTTATTGCGGTTTTAGGGATAGCACAAGCAGCTCCCGTTCACACTCACTATCATCACTCGCCGCCAGAGGGCGGCGAACACCAGCAGGCGATGGGCAACGGTGCGCCGACCCGCAAAACGATCGCCTTCCGGTTTGGTATGCCACCGAGCCGACGCATAAGGTGCGGGCCGGCTCAGGCAGAGCGGGGACGCAGTGTTTTTCCTGAAATATCACCCCAGGGAGGGTGCTGATGAATATCGATCCTAGTGCAACCAAGTACATGGTGAAGGCGAAGATCAACGCCGAGGGCATCGTCGAGAAGCCCGACGTCGTTGGCGCCATTTTCGGACAGACAGAGGGACTCCTCGGAGACGAGCTCGACCTCAGGGACCTGCAGAAATCCGGCCGCATCGGCAGGATCGAGGTGGAGATCACCTCGAAAGGCGGAAGGTCCGAGGGAACGATCTACATGTCCTCGAGCCTCGACCAGGTCGAGACCGTCATCCTGGCCTCCGCGCTGGAGACCGTCGACCGCGTCGGGCCCTGCAAGGCCTCCATCCACGTCCTCGGCATCGAGGACGTCCGCGTGACCAAGAGGGAGAAGGTCGTCGAGCGCGCCAAGGAGCTGCTCAACGAGCTCATCAAGCAGTCCAAGGGATCCAGCACCGACCTGACCGACAGCGTCAGGCAGAGCGTCCAGGTCGAGGAGATCACCACCTACGGCAAGGACAGGTGCCCCGCCGGGCCCAACGTGAAGGACTCCGAGGCGATCATCATCGTCGAGGGCAGGTCCGACGTGCTCAACCTGCTCAAGGCCGGCATCAAGAACGCCATCGCCGTCGAGGGCACCAACATCCCCAAGACCGTCCAGGACCTCTCCCGCGAGAGGGTCGCCACCGCCTTCGTCGACGGCGACAGGGGCGGCGAGCTGATCCTCAGGGAGCTCTTCCAGGTGGCCGAGGTCGACTTCGTCGCCCGCGCCCCCCGCGCCCACGAGGTCGAGGAGCTCACCGCCAAGCAGATCATCAAGTGCCTCAGGAACAAGATGCCCGGGGACCAGTACATGGAGATGAACGGCCTCGCCCCCGCCCATGCCGACGAGGACTCCGACGAGGAGCCCGCCGCCGAGGAGCACGAGGAGCACGAGGACCGCCGCGAGAGGCGCAGCAGGGACCGCGAGGAGCGCAGGCGCGACCGCCACGACAGGAAGGACCGCGACGAGCGCAGGGAGAAGAAGGACCGCTTCGACACCGGCGCCATCGACAAGTTCAGGA
>JAUNXZ010000018.1 GCA_030539515.1 Thermoplasmata archaeon | reverse complement strand
ACCGCCCGTCCTCGGACGCGTCCAGCAACCTGATGGCCTGCGTGCGCTTCGCCACGAAGGCGGACCGCGCCGGCGTGTTCGTCGTCATGCACGACACCCCCGGCGACGACTCCTTCGCGGTGCACATCGGCCCCAGGGTCCGCAAGATGCACACGTCCCGCAGGGATGCCTTCCGCTCGATCAACGCCCTCCCCGCGGCGCACCTCGACCGCGACGGGAGGATGGAGGTCCGCATCGACGGGCCCCGCGTCCGCGACGGGAAGGCCGTGGCGAACACCGCCATGGAGACATCCGTCGTGCTGCTCCAGTACTTCCCCGGCATGGACCCGGAGCTGTTCGAGCCCGTGTTCATGAGATCGAAGGGGATAGTCATATCCGGCTCCGGCCTGGGCCACGTGTGCGAGGGGATGATCCCCCTCATCAGGAAGGCCACGGAGAACGGCTCCGTCGTGGTGCTCACGAGCCAGTGCCTCAACGGCAGGACCAACCTCAACGTGTACAACACCGGCAGGGACATGCTCCAGGCCGGCGCCGTCACCGTCCTGGACATGCTCCCGGAGACCGCCTACGTGAAGCTCATGTGGGCGCTGGCGAACTCCTCCTCCGCCGAGGAGGCGAAGGAGATCATGCAGACGCCCCTCGCGGGCGAGATGTCCGACAGGAGGACCGTCGATGAGTGAGGAATACGAGATGATGTGCGGGATCGAGATCCACCAGCAGCTCGACACCCGCAAGCTCTTTTGCGACTGCGAGAGCCGCCTCTGCGAGGACGGCGCCGGCGCGTACTTCAGGAAGCTCAGGCCCACCACCAGCGAGATGGGCGAGGTGGACCGTGCGGCGCTGGCGCAGTTCCAGAGGCACATGGGCTACCGCTACCAGTGCTGCGAGGGCACCAGCTGCCTCGTGGAGCTGGACGAGGAGCCCCCGCACAGCGTCAACCCCGACGCGATGGACATCGCGCTCACCTTCTCGGAGATGCTCGAGGCGAGCATCATCGACGAGATCCACTTCATGAGGAAGATCGTGGTCGACGGGTCCAACACCTCCGGGTTCCAGAGGACGGCGCTCATCGCCACCGACGGCCACGTGATGGCCGGAGACAGGAAGATCTCGATCCTGTCCGTGTGCCTCGAGGAGGACGCGGCCAGGAAGGTCGAGACCAAGGGCGACGAGGTCCTCTACAGGCTCGACCGCCTCGGGATCCCCCTCATCGAGGTGGCCACCGGCCCCGACATGAGGACGCCGGAGGAGGTCCAGGAGGTGGCGTACCGCATCGGGACGCTGCTGAGGGCCACCCGCAGGGTCAAGCGCGGGATCGGGACGATCCGCCAGGACCTGAACATCTCGATCCCGGGAGGAGCCCGCATCGAGCTCAAGGGCGTCGGCGACCTGAAGCTGATCCCCGACTACGTGAGGAACGAGGTCGCCAGGCAGAGGATGCTCATCCGCGTGAAGACCATCCTCAACGACAGGGGCACCAAGCCCGCGGAGTTCGCGCCGGAGGACGTCACCGACGTCTTCGGGAAGTGCGACTCCAAGGTCATCCAGGGCGCGCTGTCCTCCAAGGGCCGCGTGCTCGCCGTGCGCCTGCCGGGATTCGCCGGCGTCATGAACGGGGACGGCGGGAAGCTCCGCCTGGGCTCCGAGATGGCCCAGAGGGCCCGCACCCGCGGCGTCAAGGGCATCTTCCACTCCGACGAGCTCCCCAACTACGGGATCACCCAGGAGTTCGTGGACGCTCTGAGGCAGCGCCTCGGCATGACCGCGGAGAACGACGCGTTCGTCATCTGCGCCGCGCCCGAGAGGAAGGCCAGGGACGCCCTCGAGGTGGCTGTCGCAAGGGCCAACGAGGCCCTGGACGGCGTCCCCGAGGAGACCCGCGACCCGCTCCCGGACGGCACCACGAAGTACTCCAGGCCCCTGCCGGGGGCCGCCAGGATGTACCCCGAGACCGATGTTCCCCCGACGACGATCACCGAGGGGCTCATGGACCGCATCCGCGGCTCCATGCCCGAGTTCCCGGAGGAGATCGAGGCCCGCCTGGTGAAGGAGAACGGCCTCAACGCCCAGCAGGCCAGGCAGATCGTCAGGAAGGGGCAGGACGAGCTCTTCGTCACCCTCTCGGCGGACGGCATGGCCTCCGTCGCCGCGACCACGCTGCTGAACACCTTCGGCGAGCTGGAGCACGACGGCCTGGAGCCCTCCGAGATCCCGGAGACCAGGCTCGTGGAGGCCTTCGGCATGCTGAGGGACGGGCGCTTCGCCAAGGAGGCCCTGCCCGCCCTGCTCAGGGAGATGTGCTCCGGCACCGCCCCCGAGGACGCGATATCCAAGCTAGGCCTGGGCACCGTGGACCTCTCCGAGGCGGAGGCCGTCATCGACGGCATCGTGAGGGAGCGCGAGGAGTTCGTCAGGTCCAAGGGCATGGCGGCCGTCGGGCCGCTCATGGGCCTCGTGATGGGCGCGCTCCGCGGCAAGATCGACGGCAAGCAGGCCAACGACCTGCTGGCCAAGTCCATATCCAAGCTGCTCGGCCAGTGAGCCGGGCGCCGAACCCCTTACGGGCCCTCCTCCGGTAGGGTCCGGCTTCTCATCCCGAGTACACGTAGAAGAACCGCTCTATGTCCGATACGTACTCGGAGTAGTCCTCGGACGCGAAGTTCTCGAAATAGTAGTAGAACAGCTCGGTGTAGTCGATGCCCACGGACTCCGCCAGCTCGGGGTACATGACGCACACGTAGAACGCCAGCTCCACCACGTACAGCGGGCTGTTGCCGGCCTCCCTGGCCATCGCCATGTAGACGATGTCCACCGAGGACGACTCCAGCATCGCGATGTCCGCCTCCACGCACTCCTTGAGGGAGTACTGCCCCCTGATCCCGTCGTGGGCGTTGTCCATGTAGTACACCGTGTTGTTGTTGGCGCTCTCGGCTATCAGCGCCAGGAGCTGCTCCGCGGTGAGCGTCTGGTAGTTCTTGGTCAGGCGCTCGCTGTGCTGCCCCACCGCGTCCACCCCGACCCACTCGGCGTGGATGTTGTTGGTGTTGTTCAGGCCGGTGATGCTGATGCCGCCCGTGGAGTACAGGGGCGAGGTGCGGGCCATGATGAACGCCGCCTTCTCCGAATCCTCCAGCGCGGACGTGGCCTCCGTGAGGGCCTCCAGCACGCCGTCGTGCCAGTCCAGGTACTCGTATGTTTTCTCCATATCCCCCTGGAGGAGGAACGCCAGCATGACCAGCGTCCTGTCGATGTGCTCGTTGGGGTAGTCCACGCCGCTGTTGTCCGCCGTGGACAGGAACATGACGTCGATCCCGGCGGGGTTCAGGCTCGACACCGACTGCGCGTCGGCGTCCGCGTCGAAGTACCCGACAACGTACACGTCGATCCCGCGCTCGATCAGCTTCTCGTAGTTGGGCGACTCGACCGTCCCGTACGACGAGGCGGACGCGTAGTTCGAGTTCATCACGTACCAGTAGCTCTCGATCGTCGTGTCCACCATGACCACCTTGTCGGCCACGCCGATCAGGTCGGCGGCGTACGCACCGCTGCAGTAGCCGATCGCTATCGTCTCCACGGGCCAGGAGACCTTGGCGTTGAGGTAGTAGTTGTCGATGTAGAACACGTCCATCTCGTCGCCGTCGATGATCCTCTGCACGTACGCGATGTCGTCCCCGTCGACGGTGCCGTCCAGGTTCGCGTCGCAGAGCGTGGTGGCCTCGCGGGCCCCGGCGATGACGGCCTCCAGGTACGCGATGTCGTCGCCGTCGATGTCGTCGTCCCCGTCCGCGTTGCCGTAGACCCAGAGCCTGGACGACTGGTCGGGGAAGTCCTCCTCGCGGACCTCCTCTCCCACCAGCAGCCCGATGTCCGAGTCGTCGGTGTGGTGGTACCTCTCGTTCTCCGCGCGGACGTACATCAGCGATCCCAGCAGGATTATGGCGACCGCGAGGACGACGACCGCCTTCGCGTGCCTCATCGCGGCGCCCCCGGGAGGAGGATGACGTGCGGCCTGCCCTCGACGTCGATCACCTTGGACCTGACGCCGTAGACGTGGGAGATGTTCCCCTCGGTCATGACCTCGGCGGCGGTGCCGTCCGCGAAGATGCCGCCGTCGGCGACCATTATGACGCGGTCGGCGAACATGGCGGTGACGTTCAGGTCGTGGCAGATCATCAGGACGGTGACGCCCTTCTCCGCCGCGTACGAGCGCAGGAAATCCATGACCTCCATCTGGCTCCTGGCGTCCAGGTTGGATGTGGGCTCGTCGAGAACCAGGATCCCGGGCTCCTGCGCCAGGCCCCTCGCGATGAGGACCCTCTGCATCTGCCCGGAGCTCAGCTCGCCGACGTCCTTGGATGAGAGGTCCTGGAGGCCCATGGTCTCCAGCACCGAGTCCACCACGTCCAGGTCCGCGTCGGACGTGGACCAGTTGGAGTGGGGGAACCTGCCGAGCAGCACGGCCTCGGCCACGGACATCCTGAACGTGGACGACGCGTGGTTCGGCACGAAGGCCATGCGCCTGGCGACGTCCATGAGCTTCATCGAATGGAGGTCCTCCCCGTCGAGCAGCACCTTCCCGCCGGTGGGCCTCAGCAGCCCGTTGAGGCACTTCACCAGCGTGGTCTTCCCCACGCCGTTGGGCCCGATGACGCAGGTCAGCCCGGGCTCCTCCAGGACGAAGTCGATCCCGGACAGGAGCGGGGCGCTCCCGTAGGAGAACGAGAGGTCCGAGGCCTCGAGCCTCATGACCACTCCTCCTTCCCGGTCCTGAGTATGAGGAACATGAACAGCGGCCCCCCGATGCAGGCGGTGACGACGCCCACGGGGAGCATCAGGTCTGACACGGTCCTGGACAGCAGGTCCGCCACGAGCAGCAGCAGCGCCCCGATCGTCGCCGACGCGGGGAGCAGGAACCTGTTGTCGGAGCCCACCAGCAGGCGGGCGATGTGCGGGGAGACGAGCCCGACGAACCCGATGATCCCGGTGAAGCTCACCACGGTGGCCGCGACGAGGGTGATGAGGATCAGGATGAGCAGCCTCTCCACGTCCACGTTGACCCCGAGGGTCCTGGCGCTCTCGTCGCCGGCGCCGATGACGTTGAGGCGGTTGGCCAGGAGCTGCATGGCGGCGACCCCGGCGACGGTCACCGCGAGGATGAACCACAGGTCGCCGTAGCCGATGTCGTCCAGGGTCCCGACCATCCACTGGTAGACCCGGGACAGGTCGTCCGGGTCGGCGATTATCATGAAAAGCTGCGTGAGCGCGTTGAAGAGGTACATCAGCGACGTCCCGCAGAGGATCATCATGGTGGGCGTCGCCCTCCTGAACCTGCTGAGGAACAGGATGATCAGCGTCGGCACCATGGCGAAGAGGAACGCGTTTATCACAACGCCCCCGCCGGAGAGGATCTCCACGCCGAGGATCATGGCCAGGGCCGCCCCGAAGCCGGCGCCCGAGGATATGCCCATGGTGTACGGGTCCGCCAGGGGGTTCTTCAGGATGCTCTGCATGGCGACCCCGCAGATGGCGAACGCTATCCCGCAGAGCACCGCTGCGAGGATCCTCGGGAGCCTGAGCTCCAGGACCACGTGCGCGGCGGTCGCGTCCTCCTGGGGCATGTTGACGAGCGCATCCCAGAGGATCCGGAACACGTCCGGGACCGTGATGTTGTACGCGCCCTGGAGGATGGACAGCACCGCGACGACCGCGCAGAGGACGATGCATGCCGCTATGACAGCCACCCTGCGGGCGGTCGCCCTGCGGTAGGTCCTGCGGAAGTTGGTGTCCCCGTCCATTCACGTGCCTCCGGAGTCGGTGTTACGAATTCCGAATAATTATGCACATGTCTATTTCATATTTAATGCCGCGTCCTCGCGGCCCGGTCCTGGATGAGGAGACGCGCTTCTGCGGGCACGGCCGGACCTACTCGAATATGCAACACGTTGTAATTTATTTATACGGCCACAGTCTGGCTCGCCCCGATATTATGAAGGCGCTTCTCATCAACGGGAGCCCCCGCGCGAAGGGCTGCACGTTCACCGCCCTCACCGAGGTGGCGGACGAGCTCGCGAGGCAGGGGATAGAGTCGGAGATCATCCAGGTGAAGCAGGACACCCCGGGCTGCAGGGCGTGCGGGTACTGCGCCAAGAAGGGGAAGTGCGTCATGGACGACCAGGTCAACGAGGTCGGTGCCCGCCTCGACGAGTTCGACGCGGTCATCCTCGGGTCCCCCGTGTACTACGCCGGGCCCTCCGGGCAGATCTGCGCCTTCGCGGACAGGTTCTTCTACTCCAACGCGCCGAGGTTCGCCGGAAAGCTCGGCGCCTGCGTGGTCTCCTGCCGCAGGGGAGGCGCCTCGGCCGCCTTCGACCGCCTGAACAAGTACTTCACGATCACCAACATGCCCGTGGTCTCGTCCCAGTACTGGAACCAGGTCCACGGGAACACGCCGGACGAGGTCAGGCAGGACCTGGAGGGCCTACAGACCATGCGCACCCTCGCCAGGAACACCGCCTGGCTCCTGAAGTGCGTCGAGGCGGCGGACGCCGCCGGCGTTCCGCGCCCGGAGCGCGAGCCCTTCGTCCGCACCAACTTCATCAGAGGCGAGCGAGCATGGACTTCAGGGCGAAGCTGAGCTTCGCCTCCGTCGTCGGCGCCCTGATCATCCTGTACTTCGCGTCGGGGTCGCCCATCTCGCTGTACTCGATGTGGCAGGACGAGCTCGGGCTCACGCACGCCCAGCTGTCCATGGCGTCCATGTGGTACCTGCTGGGCACCGTGTTCCCCCTGATGTTCCTGCCCCGCATCTCCAACCACCTGGGCCGCAGGCCGGCCTCCGTCATGATCATGATGGTGTCGATCTGCGGGGCGGTCACCTTCATGATGGTGAACAGCCCGGAGATGATCATGGCCGGCAGGCTGATCCAGGGGATCGCCAGCGGCCTGGGCTCGAGCACCGTCGCCGCCTACGTGGTGGACCTGTCATCGGAGCTCCCCAGGTGGGTCGGGCCGATGATCACCAGCAGCGCGCCCACTCTCGGCCTCTCCACGGGCGCCTTCGCGTCCGGAGGCGTGATCACATTCACGGACATCGGCGCAACCTCGTACTTCGAGGCCGTGGTCGTGGCGCTCGTGGCGATAACCGTCCTGGTGGTCTTCGCCAGGGAGACGATGCCGCGCTCGCCCGGGCTGCTGAGGTCGCTGGTCCCCAGGTTCACCCTGCCGGAGAACTCGTTCCGCCTCTACTGCGCGTGCACCATGATCTTCGTCGGGACCTGGGCGCTCGGAGGCTTCTCCCAGTCGTTCAGCGCCGTCATAGTCTCGGAGCACCTCGGCATGGAGAACGCGTTCGTGTCCGCGGTGGTGTTCACGTCACTGCTGCTCCCGAACGCGCTGGGCAGCTTCTTCGCCAAGAGGTTCGACACCCGTCAGGCGCAGAGGTGGGGGATGGGGTGCTTCACGCTGTTCACCTCGCTGATGTACGTCTCGCTGGCGTACATCGACGACATCCTGCTGTTCTGCCTGTTCAGCATCGCGGCCGGGATCTCCCAGGGCATCGCGTTCACCGCCGGTGTGACGGAGCTGATGGGCAGGGCGACGCAGGCCCAGAGGGCCGGCACGTTCTCGCTGATCTACCTGACGTCGTACGGCGGAGCGGCGGTCCCCAACCTGGTGGTCGGCCTGTTCTCCGGCGACATGTCTGTGGAGAGCATCATGCTCGCGTACATCGTGCTGATAATCGTGATGTTCGCGATCCTGCTGGTCCTGTCGGCGAAGCCGTACCCGGAGAGGAAGGCGCCCGAGGTCCTGCAGAGCGGGGATGTCAGGCCCGGGGCCTGATCTCCAGCACGGACAGCCTCTCGAAGAAGAGCTTCTCCTCGCCGAGGGTGCTCACGTCCCATCCCTCGAGGATGTCCTCGAGGGCCCTGGGCTCCATCAGCGACGAGACGACGATGACGATCCTCCCGCCCTCCTCCAGGTGGTCGGCGGACCCGGAGAGCAGCTCCGGCAGGGGCCCCAGTCCGTCCGGGCCCCCGGACCAGGCCTTCGCGAGGAGGCCCTCCTCGTCCACGGGGAGGTACGGCAGGTTGAACACCACGGTGTCGAACCTCCCGTTCACGCCGGAGTACACGTCCGTCTCGACTACGTCGATGCGCACGCGGTTCCTCCTGGCGTTCCTGCGGGTGAGCTCCACGGCCCTGAGGTTGATGTCCCCGGCGGTGACGAAGCACTTGGCCTTGGCGCAGTGTATCGACACGACGCCGGATCCGCACCCTACCTCCAGCACCTTCTCCCCCGGCCTCACCTCCAGCGACTCGATGAGCAGGCGGCTGTCGTCCGACGGGGGGTACACCTCGGGGTCGGACGCGATCTCGATGGAGGGGTCGTACTTCACGGGGGGTGGACCGACTCCGCCGTATTTTACCTGGAAGGTCCCCGCGTAACATTAATAAGAAATTGTTGCTACCGTATCCCCATGAGCCGCCTGGGAGACATCAGCGGGTACTGGACCAAGAGGGCGGAGGGATACTCCGACACCGTCACCGAGTCGATAGACTCCGGCCGCTCGGACCACTGGCTCAACATCATACGCGAGCAGCTGGAGCCCGGGCGCGCGCTCCGCGTGCTCGACGTCGGCACCGGCCCCGGGTTCTTCCCGGTCATCCTCGGGAGGGACGGCCACAGGGTCACCGGCATCGACTGCACCCAGGGCATGCTGGACCAGGCCGCGGAGAACTGCGCCCGCTACGGCGTGGAGGCGGACTTCGCGAGGATGGACGCCCAGCACCTGGACTTCGGGGACGGCACGTTCGACCTCGTGATCTCCCGCAACGTGGTCTGGAACCTGGAGGACCCCCTCGGCGCCTACCGCGAGTGGCTCAGGGTCCTGAAGGACGGCGGGAAGCTGATGATCTTCGACGGCAACCACTATCTCTACCTCTACGACGCGGAGTTCCGCGACGCGGGAGGCGACAGGGAGTCGAAGGAGCACCCTCCCACCGACGGCGTCGACGTCTCGGTCATGAGGGACATCGCCCGCGACCTGCCGCTCAGCAGGCAGCGCCGCCCCCAGTGGGACCTGGAGAACCTGATCGAGCTCGGGGTCCAGAGGGTGTTCATCGAGACGGACGGGCGCGACTCCTGCCGCGCCGAGAGGGACGGCGAGACCGTCTACCTGCCGTTCTCGTTCTTCATCTGCGCCACGAAGTGATCGTTTCCTCGCGGTCACCGTGAAGTGGCTGTTGGTCAGCCCGTAGGCGTAGTAGCGCATCCCGTGCAGCACCTTGCGCTGGACGTCGCCAATCACGCGCACGTCCCTGAAGCCGGCCTCTGCGAGCATCGCCAGGTCGTCCCTCGGGCGCACGGCGGTGCGGGACCAGAGCTCGGCCTCCTCGAAGCCGTCCATGTCGGACTCGTCCTCCGCCCTGGAGCCGACGATCCTCAGGAACGCGTTGGACACCCTGCACCTCATGGGCGTGGACAGGGGGTCGTTGAACCAGTCCCCGTCCGTGTACGCCAGGATGCCGCCGTCCTTCAGGACGCGCCTCCATTCCGAGATGACCCTGCGGGGCTCGGGGACGGTCCAGAGCATGTAGTCGCTGACCACCGCGTCGAACCCCCCGTCGGGAAGGTCCAGCGACATGGCGTCACCCTTGCGGAAGTCGATGTCCAGGCCGTTGTCGGCGGCGTTCCTCCTGGCGCACGCCAGCATATCGTCGGACAGGTCCACGGACGTGACCCTGTGCCCGAGGTCGGCCAGCTGCATGGAGACGATACCGGGACCGCACCCCACGTCGAGGATGTTCAGCGGCTCCCTCCCGAGGATCGACGAGAAGTGGTCCTGCCAGGCCCTGCGCTCGCGCATGTCCGAGAATCCCTTGACGACGAAGTCGTCGTACGAAGCCGAGCGGCGGTTCCAGTGGGCCTCTATGCAGTCCATCGGACGAGGGATGACGCATACGAATTTAATACTAGTGTTACCAGGGGGAACCCCCGGAGGGGCTCACTCCTTGCCGTTCCTGGACCTGTGGTAGAGCGCGGCGCAGCCGAACACCGCCACTGCGAGGACGACGAGCGCGATGGCGCCCAGGGTGTTGCCGTTGCCGCCCGACCCGGTGTCCGCCGACACGTCCCCTGCCAGGGCCGTCACCGTCAGAAGCGCCGACACCGCGGCGGCTCCGGAGAATCCCGCTGTCTCGGATATCAAATTCCAGCCTCCTTGCGAAGCGTTGCGGGGTAGCTCTCCGACTGCTTCACAGGGCATCCCTGGAGTGTTACAAAAAGGTGTCGAGGGCCGCTATATAGTACATGGAGGAGAGCCCTCCGGACGGCAACCATAAAGGGTCCGGAGGCCGGTGCACCGGGCATGATCCAACTCGACATCCTCTGCATCGGGTTCCTGGAGCGCGACGCCGACGGGGGCATCCTGCAGGCGCACTCCACCTCGACGCTCATCCGCACCGGGACGCGCAACATCGTGGTCGACGTCAGCACCGAGTACATGTGGCCCGCGGTGAAGACCTCGTTCAGGCAGATCGGGATCTTCCCGGAGGATGTGGACACCGTGATCCTCACGCACACCCACAGCGACCATGTCGGGAACCTGAGGAGGTACCCCAAGGCGAAGGTGCTCGTGTGCGGCGGCGGGAAGACGGGGATCCCGGGCGCCACCGTCGTCGAGGATGACGAGTTCCAGGTCTGCCCCGGCGTGAGGATCGTCCGCACCCCCGGCCACTGCACCGAGGAGTGCTCCGTCTTCGTCGAGGCGGACAGGCGCTACGTCTGCGCCGGCGACGCCGTTCCCCTGGAGGCGAACCTCCGCGAGGGCAAGCCCCCCGCGCTGAACACCGACAGGAGGCTCGCGATCGAGAGCATGGACCGCATCCGCGAGTACGCCGACGTCGTGATCCCGGGCCACGGGGCCCCGTTCGTGGTCTGAGCGCGCGCGTAGAAAAACTATAAGGACGACGGGGGCTACAAGGTGCATTCACCCCGGGGGACGTCCCCGCGCAGGGGTATGTGGTTGTCATGATCCAGAGAGAGATGCCGGACACGATCGTCTACGTGTGCCCCGACTGCGGGGAGGAGACGGAGCACCAGATACTGAAGGGGAGGATGGGCAAGTCCACCCTGGAGGGCACGTTCAGGTGCAACGAGTGCGGGAAGGTCTCCTCGGAGACGATCCGCATCCCCGAGATCCTGGAGGTCCCCGTCGTGTACAGCGACGGCGACACCTCCGAGGTCACCTCCACCACGCTGGAGAGCAACGACATCGTGCAGCTGGAGGACGAGTTCGAGATGGACGACGGCCGCAAGGTCTGCGTGACCTACGTGGAGGTGGGCGACGGCCGCAGGGTCAAGAAGGCCGTTGCCACGGACATCAAGAGGCTGTGGGTCAAGAGGTTCGACGTCCTCAGCGTCAAGGTCTCGGTCAACGACGTCCGCAAGACCTACCCCCTGAGGGTCGAGGCCGAGCCCGACGACGAGTTCGTGGTCGGCTCGCTCCTGAGGTTCGACGACTTCGATTGCCTCATCCACGCCATCAAGACCAAGGGCAACCTGGTCAGGCACGGATCCGCGGAGGCCCGCGACATCGTCAGGATCTACGGCAAGATCCGCAAGAAGACCTACGACGTCCTGGACCTCGACGACGACTTCGACGAGGCCGACTACATCATCGACGACGATGATGACGACGCCGACGAGTGACCTGCCCGTCCTTAGGCTGGACCGCGCCGGTTTCAGGCGCTGGCTCGAGGGGAACCATTCATCGTCCAGGGGATGCTGGCTCGTCGTCGACAAGTGGGGGGAGCCGAGGGGCAACATCCCTTACGTCGACGCGGTGGAGGAGGCCCTCTGCTTCGGATGGATCGACTCCACCAACAAGGCGGGGGACGGGGGCACGCTGCAGAGGTTCGGCCCGCGCAAGGGCCCTGTGTGGACCGAGCTGAACAAGGAGCGCGTGCGCAGGCTGGAGAGGCTCGGGCTGATGACAGACGCCGGCCGCGCGGTGCTCCCGGACCTGTCCGCCGATTCGTTCTCGGTGAACCCGGACATAATCGAGGCGCTGAAGGCCGACCCGGTCGCCTGGGAGAACTTCCGGAACTACCCCGACCTGTATGTCCGCGTGAGGGTGGGCAACATACAGCGCCCCGGCATCGGTCCGGAGGACTACGCCGGACGCGTGGAGAGGTTCGTCGCCGAGGCCAGGAAGGGCTCGATGACGATCAACTGGAACGACGGCGGAAGGCTCCTGCGAAGCCCTTCTGCGGGGACTCCTCCGGCTCGTCGTCGCAGATTATGAAGTCCAGAACGTCGGCGATGTTGTCCGAGAAGACCGTGTGGTCCGCCGCCTCGGAGGTGTACTCGTCCGTGGGGTTGAACGCGATGGACAGCCCGGAGTTCTCGAACATGGGGATGTCCGTGAACGAGTTGCCGATGGACACGGTGCGCTCCTTCGTGGTCCCGTACCTCTCTATGAACTGCCTGACGTTGATGCCCTTGTCCCTGAGGTCCAGGTGCTGGATGCCCTCGCCGGTGAGCACCCCATCGTCATCGCAGCAGATCTCGTCCGCGATGCAGTCGGAGAACCCGAACTCGTTGCAGAGCATCCTGGCGGCCAGGTCGATCCCGCCGCTCACGATGACGCTGTCGATCCCGTTCTCGTTCAGGCAGGCGATGGTCTCCTGGATGCCGCCGATCAGGGGCATGGTCTGGAAGGTGCGGGCGATGTCGCCGATCCTCACGCCGGGCTGTTTGTCCATCCACAGGCGGATGTCCCTGCGCATGAACTCAGCCTCGTCTATCTCGCCGTTGATGAACGCCTGGTAGGCGGGCTCGTTGTCGACCTCGAAGCAGTCGTGGACCCAGCGCCAGGAGCTGCGGACCGTCGTGAGGGTCCCGTCCATGTCGAAGCAGACGAGGTCGTACTTGCGCATGCGTGCCGTATCGGGCATGGGATATTAATCGAACGGCACGGACGCATCATGTTGGATTGGTTCCATCAGATTGGCAACAGGCATCCATACGGTTCCATAGGAGAAGAACGATGACCGCGGGTTTATTAATTACTTCAACACAACAAGCCCGCGTAGTGGGAAGGAAATGACGGTGGTCATAGTGATTGATGAATCCGGTGATCTGGGTGAGCATAGTACACCATATTTCGCTATGGCCGCATTGGTGATGGTGCGTCCGCGCCACATGGCATCTGTGGCAAAGATGATTCCCAACGATGGGAAGGAGCACAAATGGTCGAATACCAGTGCTCAAGAGAGGGAGAAGCTGTTTCATGAGATGACGCATTGTTCATTTCGTGCGGTATACACCGTTGTGAACAAGGCAGATCATAGCGTATCTCACCGTGTTTTTGGGAATGAACTTTATGAGGTTGTGCTGAGGCGTGTGATTGCTGATGCAATGGAGGTCTACGCTCAGTACAAGGATGTGAAGGTTGTTGTTGACAGGTCCACATTCATCACTAATGGCAGACTCCGGGAGATTGCCATGCAAGAAGCAACGAAGAGGGGGCTCAACCTTGTCAAGTGTGATAAACAAACGTCAAATCAGAGCAAATGTGTTCAGATTGCAGATTATATTGCTGGTTCTGCACGTTCCAAGTACGAAGACGGGGACAACACAGTCGATATGATATTGGAAAAAGTGTCCGTCGCCCGTAAGAACTAATGGCCGCCAATGGCGACCGTCTTACGGGTCTTATCAGGACTGGGGTTGACATCTCATAGGAACTATTTATAATTACCTTATTACAATTGAATTCACAACTGTAAGGTGTCCGTCGCCCGTAAGAATTAATGGCCGCCAATGGCGACCGTCTTACGGGGCTTATCGGGACCGCATTGTTCATCGGCAACTGTGTATTTATACTCGCCGTATCGCAATCGAATCCGTCCAGGAAAGCGCCGTCTGCATCGGAGGCACTCCGACAGGTAGCGTCCGGTGACGCTCTCCGGGTCGGCGGCGATCTCCTCCGGCGTCCCGGCGGCCACGATGCGCCCTCCGGACTCCCCTCCGCCAGGCCCCATGTCGACCACGTAGTCGGCGTTGGCGATGAGGTCGAGGTCGTGCTCGATGACAATCACCGTCGCGTCCGAGTCAACCAGGCTCTGGAACACTCCGATCAGGGTCCTGACGTCCAGCGGATGGAGCCCGATGGTGGGCTCGTCGAACACGAACACGGCGTCGTCCTGGGCCCTGCCCATCTCGGACGCGAGCTTCAGGCGCTGCGCCTCCCCTCCGGACAGCGCGGGGGTGGCCTCGCCGAGAGTGAGGTACCCGAGTCCGAGACCCATCAGAACGTCCAGCTTCTCCCTGATCCTCCTGACGTCGGCCAGGTGGGTCCTGGCCTGCGACACGGTCATTGACATGACCTCCGGCAGGCTCGCCCCGCGGTAGCGCACCGATGCGGCACGGGGCCCGTACCTGGTGCCCCTGCAGTCCGGGCACACTATGTCCACGTCCGGAAGGAACTGGACGTCCAAAGTTATCTGGCCGGTCCCGTCGCATCCGGGGCAGCGGAGCGACCCGGTGTTGTACGAGAAGTCGCCGGCCTTCAGCCCCGCCGATTTGGATTCTGGCTGCGAGGAGTACAGCCTCCTGAGGTCGTCCAGCACGCCGCTGTACGTCGCCACCGTCGAGCGCACGTTGGCGCCGATCGGGGTCGCGTCGATGAGCCCGACCCTGGAGATCCCGGGGGCGTCCAGCGACCTCACGTGGGAGGGGAGCGGCAATCCGGAGGCGGACGCCTCCAGCGCGGGCACCAGGCTCTCCAGCACGAGCGTCGTCTTCCCGGAGCCGGACACGCCCGTGACGGCGATGAGCCTCCCCTTCGGAATCGACACATCCAGCGCGTGCACGGTGTGGATTGGGCCGATGGACATGGACACCGCGCCGTTCGCGAACATCCCTTCTTTTCCGGCTCTCTCGCGGACGACGGAATCCTCCTTCCCGGACAGGAACCCGGCGATGAGCGACCCCTCGGTCTCCGACACGTCCTCCACCGTGCCCTGGGCGATGACCCGTCCGCCGTCCTCTCCCGCCCCGGGCCCCATCTCCACGATCCAGTCCGCGGCGCGGAGAACCCTGGCGTCGTGGTCGACCATGACGACGGAGTTCCCCTGGGCCACGAGGTCCGAGACCACTCCGAGGAGCCCGTCCACGTTGGCGGGGTGCAGCCCGATCGACGGCTCGTCCAGCACGTAGAGCACGCCGGTGGTCCTGCTCCTCACCGAACGGGCGAGCTGCACCCTCTGCCTCTCCCCGGTCGAGAGCGTCGACCCGGCGCGGTCCAGCGACAGGTATCCGAGTCCGAGGTCCATCAGCCTCGCCGCTGTGGAGGCGAACTGCCCGCAGATGCTCGCGGCCATGGAGCGCATCTCCGGCGGAACGGAGTCCGGCACGGACGCCATCCACGGCACCAGGTCCTCCAGCGTCATGGCGGACACCTCCGGGAGGGTCCTCCCCATGACGATCGGGGCGGATGCCGCGGCGCTCAGGCGCGTGCCGCCGCAGTCGGCGCAGGTGCAGACCTTCAGGAACTTCTCCACGCGCCTCATCCCGCTGTCGTCCTTGACCTTGGACAGGGCATTCTCCACCGTGTGCACGGCGCTGTAGTAGGTGAAGTCCATCTCGCCGGCGTTGTTGCCCTCCTTGGCCTTGTAGAATATGTGCTTCTTGACCGCCGGCCCGTGGAAGACGATGTCCCTCTCCTCCGGGGTGAGCTCCCTGAACGGGACGTCGGTGCGCACGCCCATGGCCCTGCACACGTCGGTCATCAGCGACCACATCAGCGAGTTCCACGGGGCCACGGCGCCTTCATCGATCGTAAGGGACTCGTCGGGCACAAGGGTGGACTCGTCCACGATCCTGGAGATCCCGGTGCCCCCGCACGTGCGGCACGCACCGCCGGAGTTGAACGACAGGTCCTCGGCGCTCGGCCCGTAGAACGGTTCCCCGCATTCGGGGCAGACGATCCGCCGCTCGGCGGCCACGTCGGGGGACGGGGGGCAGCGGTGGCCGTTGGGGCACACGTGGGAGCCCAGGCGGGAGAACATGAGGCGGATCGGGTTGAGCAGCTCGGTCGAAGTCCCGAAGGTGCTCCTGATCCCGGGGACGGACGGGCGCTGGTGCAGCGCGAGGGCGGCTGGTATGTGCTCCACCGAGTCCACGTCGGCCTCCGCGGCCTGGGTCAGGCGCCTGCGCGTGTACGCGGACAGCGCCTCCAGGTACCTGCGGGAGCCCTCGGCGTACAGGATTCCCAGCGCCAGGGACGACTTCCCGGAGCCGGACAGCCCCGCGATCCCCACGAACCTCCCCAGCGGGATGTCCAGGTCCACGTCCTTCAGGTTGTGGACGCGCGCCCCGCGTATCTCTATGCACTCTGGCCTTCCGTTTCCGCCCATATCCCTGCCCCCATCAGATGTCCGAGGACAGGAACTCCCTCAGACCGATGATCTCTATCCCCTTGTCCGTCGGTCCCGCGAACACGCCCGCCTCCAGAAGGACGACGTACTTGGGGAAGTTGTCGTCGATGGACTCGAGGCTCCTCAGCTCGCGCTCCATGACGTCCTCCGACGTGAATCCCATGCAGATCTGGACATACAGCATCCTGTCGTCCTTCATCGCCACGAAGTCCACTTCCAGGCCCTTCTCGTCCCCCACGTAGACGTCGTACCCGCGGGAGCGCAGGTCGACGTAGACCAGGTTCTCCATGTAAGCCGGTATGCGCCCCTGCTTGTACCCGACGACCGCGTGTATCAGCCCCACGTCGGCGGCGTAGTACTTGTAACGGGTCGTGAGGTTCCTGCGCCCTTCTATGTCGTATGCGTGGGCTTTTATCACGATGTTCGCGGCCTCCAGCCTGCTCAGAATCGAGTATACCGTGGCCGAGGATATCTTCGTCCCGTCGGATTTCAGCGTGTTGTAGATGTTGTTGGCGGAGGCGTACTTCCCGACCGTCGACATCACGGTCCTGAGTATCCTGTCGAGGGTGTCCGTGTCGCTGTCGGGGAACCTGCGCTGTATGTCGTTGCTGATCGCGACATCCAGTATGTCTTTCACGGCATGCATGGCGCTTGCGTTCGGAACCGGAAAGCTCCATATGATCGGGAACCCGCCGACCCTCATCAGGCGCTGCAGGACGTCCCCCTCTCCGCCGTACTTCTCGCGGAACTTCAGGCATTCGCGGTATGTCAGGGGAAGCATGAAGAACCTGTTCATGCGGCCTCCGAGGTATGTCGTGTACTCCGACGACAGCAGGTTGGCGTTGGATCCGGTGACGAACAGCATGCAGAGGTTGCGGGCCACGATGTCGCGCACGGCCAGCTCCCATTGGGGGACGTCCTGCACCTCGTCGATGAGCACGGCGTTGGGCATATCCGGCTTCATGCTGTCCTCGATGTGGCGGAGCAGCTTCTTCCAGTCGCGGAGCTCGTAGTTGCTTGCGAGCTCCATGTCGACGAGAACGACGTTGTATCCTTTGAGACGGTGGCTCAGGGCCCTCATCTGCGAGGATTTCCCGCATCTGCGTATCCCCTGGATCACGTTGACGTTGCCGTTGCCCATCAGGGGCACGATAGTCTCGGAGTAGAGTTCGCGCTCGACCAGGTCCTCGTCCATGCCTACACGATGGCTGTTTGGCTATATATCGCCTTCTAGACTTTTTTCTATAGAAAAGAGATTTGGTAAAATTCATGACTTTTCTTTTCTGGAGAAAAGAAACATTGTCTAAACAGCACGATTTCTTTTCTATAGAAAAAATTCCATCTTCATCTCCTGATCCTGATGGCCGCGACGACGAAGAACACCGCGGTCACCGCGAGGGCGTACGCGAGCATCGTCGCCGCGTCGAACTCGAACCCGCCCAGCGAGAGGTCGAAGCCCAGCTCCGCCCTGAAGTCGGCCAGCGCCTCGGCGGACGAGCCGGCGAACGCGGAGTCCAGCGCGCCGGACGCCAGGGAGTCCCTGAACAGGGCGGCGAAGTGGCTTGCGGGGACCAGCGTCCCGACGACCTGCATCGCGGATGGCATGGTTCCCATGGGCATGTAGATCCCGCAGAGGAACCCGATCAGGACGCTGACGACCGCGAACAGTCCTGAGAACGCGCCCATGCTCCTCAGGAACGAGCACAGGGTGTACATGATGATGGCCGCCGAGAGGGACGACGGCACCGTGAGCACGGCGGCGAGGGCGATCCCGGAGGCGGTCATGGGGCATCCTGTCGCGGCGAGGTACGCCACGCAGATCACCAGGGTAATCAGGCTCATGGCGATCCCCACGGCGAAGGTGCTGAGCACGTATCCGAGGGATACCTGCCAGCCCTTCAGAGGGGACACCAGCAGGTCGCGGTCGCGCCCGACGGCGCGGTCCTCGATCATGGTGGTCAGCGACCCGGCGCAGGTGGTGGCCGGGACGATTCCGAGTATCCCCGCGAGCACCCAGGCGTCGATCAGGCCCTCCATCCCCGGTATGTCGGGATAGGACGCGACCATGGTGTTCCTGAGGAACAGCAGGTACAGCATCACCACGATTATGACGGCCATCAGCGAGAACACAACGCTGGACCTGTCCCTGAAGTAGCAGAGGAAGCACCTCTTGGCGAGGGCGACCGTCGCGTTCATTCCCCGTCGCCTCCCGTGATCGAGACGAACGCCTCGTCCAGCGTGCCGGTGCGGACCTCGAACGACTCTATCTCGGGCCCGAGCATCGCCACCAGCGGAATCGCGTCCGTCGTGCGATCCAGGCGGACCGTGATGATGCCGCGCTCCACCGTGTGGGCAACCCCCGCGTCGGACAGGATGCGCCTGGCGCGGTCCATGTCCTTCGGCAGGACGGTCATCCTGTCGGAGCTGTGCTCCTCCTTGAGCTGCTCCGGCGTACCGTGGGCGACGATCCTCCCGCGGTCCATGACCACGACGTCGTCGGCGCCGGAGGCCTCCTCCATGTAGTGCGTCGTGAGCAGCACGGTCATCCCCGTCTCGCGGTTCAGCCTCGACACGGACTCCCAGATGTCCCTCCTGGTGCGCGGGTCCAGCCCGGAGGTGGGCTCGTCGAGCACCAGCAGCCTCGGCGTGTGGACCAGCGCGCGGGCGATGTCCGCCCTCCTGCGCTGTCCGCCCGAGAGAGTCCCGTACCTCTGGTCCGCGAACTCCGTGCATCCCGCCGCGGACATGGCGCGGTCCACCGCACCCACCGGGTCTTCCAGGCCGTACATCGAGCCGCGGATCTCCAGGTTCTCGCGGACCGTCAGCAGGCGGTCGAGCATCGGGTCCTGGAAAACGACGCCGATCCCCGCCCTGACCTCCGGGTCCGAGACGTCCCTCCCGAACACCTCCGCCTCGCCCGAGTCCCTGGACAGGAGCGAGCAGATGATCGAGATGGTGGTGGACTTCCCCGCGCCGTTCGGTCCGAGGAGCGCGAAGAAGGACCCCTCGGGCACGTCGAAGGACACGCCGTCCACAGCGGCGCGGTCGCCGTACGACTTGCGGAGGTCCCTCACGGAGATGGCCTTCATGCCTTCCCGTACGGGCGGCACCGTGATATCGGTTGTGCCCCAGGGTTATTATCTGTCCCGCCCCTTCACGCATCCATGATCACGATAGTCGGCACCGGGCACGTCTTCAACCTGGCGGAGCCCGTGTCGTTCATCGTGAAGAACACCTGGCCGGACGCGGTGCTCCTGGAGCTCGACGTCGGCAGGCTCAACGCCATCACCGCGGCGGCGGACAACGCGGAGCCGAAGGGCGACGCGCCGGAGATGTCGCCGATATACGCCCAGACGGCGAAGTACCAGCAGAGGATGTCCGAGGAGCACGGGGCCCAGCTCGGCAGCGAGTTCATCGCCGCGATAAACACCGCGAGGCTCGCCGGGGCCGAGATAATCCCGATCGACACGGACGCCATGAGGGTCATGGACGAGATGTGGAGCGAGATGTCCTTCGGAGAGAAGGTCCGCTACAGGCTGTCCGGCATATCGGACTCCATAGGCGGGAAGAAAAAGGTCGCCGAGGTCCAGAAGAGCTTCGCGGAGGACGAGGAGGCGTACATCGAGGGGATGCGCCGCAGGTACCCCACGCTGGTCAGGAAGCTCATAGACGAGCGCAACCAGCACATGGCGGACCAGATAAACGAGCATTCGAAGAGGTTCTCCAACATGGTCGTCATAGTCGGCGACGCCCACGTGGAGGGCATATGCAAACTTCTTGACGAGGAGGACGTCCGCAAGATACGTCTGGCGGACCTCATGGATCGTGAGCGCATGGACAGGGTCAGGGACATGGTCTGGAAGGGGGACGTGCAGGAATGAGGGTCGAGCTGCTCGCATACACGCGCGACGCGGACACCATCTGCGCCGCGGCCGGGAACTCGTGCTACTCGGACCGCCCGGCGTACGAGATAATGGAGGACATCGACGCGGAGAAGACGCTGTCCCGCATCGTCGGGATGGGGCATCTGTCCGTCGTCGAGCACGCGGTGTTCACGTTCTCCGTGTCGGGGGTCTCCCGCGCCCTGACGCATCAGCTGGTGAGGCACAGGATAGCGTCGTTCTCCCAGCAGAGCCAGAGGTACGTCTCCATCTCGGAGCCCACGTACGTCGTGCCGCACACGGTCGAGGAGTCCGAGGAGGCCCTCAGGGTGTTCGACGAGACCATGGACGCCATCTGGGAGGCGTACTCCAAGCTCGAGTCGATGGGGATCCCGGCGGAGGACGCCAGATACCTGCTCCCCAACGGGTGCACCACCAACATCACGATCACGATGAACGCGCGCGAGCTCCTGCACTTCTTCACCCTCAGGTGCTGCAACCGCGCCCAGTGGGAGATCCGCGAGATGGCGGACCAGATGCTGGCGCTGTGCAAGGAGGCGTCGCCTGTGATCTTCAGGAACGCCGGCCCGGCCTGCGTCCGCGGCCCCTGCCCCGAGGGCAAGAAGACCTGCGGACATCCGAGGCGCATGTGAGCGTCATCCACCTGGCCGGAGGGTGCTTCTGGGGCCTGGAGAAGGCCTTCCAGGATCTTCCGGGCGTTATCTCCACGGAATGCGGCTACGCCAACGGCGACCCGCACTTCGTCCCGGACTACATGCTGGTCTGCTCCGGGAGGTACGGGTACCGGGAGGCGGTCAGGGTGGAGTACGACCCGTCCGAGGTGTCTCTCGGGGACCTCCTGGCCGCGTTCTTCTACCTCATCGACCCGACGCAGGAGCGGAGGCAGGGGAACGACGTCGGCATCCAGTACCAGACGGGGGTCTACTGGTCCGATCCCGGGACGGAGGATATCGTCCGCAGGGTGTTCGCGGAGCAGTCCTCGATCTATCCGGAGTTCCACACGGAGATGGGCCCGCTGACCTTCTGGTCCCCGGCGGAGCCGTACCACCAGAGGTACCTGGACAGGAACCCGGGAGGGTACTGCCACATACCCGTGTGGAAGATGGATGCATTGAAGGAGCTGATGGCAGTCCGTCGCCGATTCCGTCCATTTGTACAATTGTGATAATCGTTGTGTTTTCCACGTTTTCAAGGTTTTTCGAAAGCCGATTTCACATGAATTCAACGCCTGCGATATGATGGAGGTACGAATCCGGTACTGGATTCACATCATCCGTAGACGAAGCATGCGAGCCCACAGTGTCGAGGGATAACCGTCTGCCGGGGAGTCATCGCACTACATTCATCATCCTGCAATTGTTACTCCGAAGTATGGCGAGGTTGACGGTCAACACCGGCGGACTCCCCTTCGGAGACATAAGGGACGGCGGCAAGTACTATGTCGACAAGACCCTCCTGATAAAGGACATCCTCGACAAGGATGACAGGGGAGTCTACCTCTTTGCGCGCCCTCGCCGCTTCGGCAAGACCACCAACATCTCGATGCTCGATGCCTTCTTCAACCTCGAGTACAAGGGGAACAAATGGTTCGACGGGCTGGAGATCTCGGACTACCGGGAGTACGATGCCTACAGGAATGCGTTCCCCGTCATCCATCTCGACTTCCAGAACACGACGGCAACCACGTTCGATATGTTCCTCAACATGGTCCGCAAGGAGATCCTGAGGGCGTACAAGCGCCACCTGTATCTCCTCGAGGGAGATCTCCTGCCGGACGAGCGCCGGATCTTCGAGGAGCTTGCGACCAGAGACATGCCAGAGGACGACCTGTCGGATTCCGTGAAGCTCCTGAGCGAGATGCTCTACAGGCATCACGGGGTCAAGGTGATCATCCTCATCGACGAGTACGATCGTGCCGTGGCCCATGCTTTCGACACCGAACTCCTGGAGAACGTGATACGGTTCATGGGGAACCTGATGTCCTCCGCGCTCAAGGGCAACCTTTGCCTGCAGATGGCCTACGTCACCGGCGTCATGCAGCTTGCCAAGGCGGGGATGTTCTCGGGTCTCAACAACATATGCGTGGATAGCGTGCTGTCCACGATGTCGGACGAGAGGTTCGGGTTCACGGAGTCCGAGGTCAGGGGCATCCTGGACTACTACGGTCACGCGGACAGGCTGGACGAGGTCATGGAATGGTATGACGGGTACCGTTTCGGTAACGCCGATGTGTACAACCCGTACAGCGTCATGATGTACGTGTCCAAGGGATTCGTCCCGGGGGAGTACTGGGCCGACACCGGCGGCATCAAGCCGCTGGTATGGATGCTCGGACACATGGATCCCAAGGGGCTGGGCATCGCGACGACTCTGTTCGGGGGCTCCTCGGAGGCCGTGAAGCTCAGGGATTCCATGACGTACGACGATCACAGGCTCTCCAAGGCCGAGAACCTCTACACGCTCATGGTCCTTTCCGGCTACTGCCGTGCGGAGCCTGCAGGCGACGAGTACACGATAACCATCCCCAACAAGGAGGTCCGCAGCATCCTGGACCGTATGCTCGACGAGGCCGTGGCGATCCCGGACACCATCTTCGAGAGGTTCAACAGGGCCGTGGCCGAGGGCGACGCCGACTCCATAGCATCCGCGGTTCAATGCGTCCTGGAGGATTCCAGCTACTACGAGGATCTGAAGGACGAGCGCTCGTTCGAGCTCATTGTCCTGACCATGCTCCATGGACAGAACTCGAGATACGACATCAAGGCGCAGCGCGAGTACGGGAACGGCAGGGTGGACATCGTCATGATCCCGAAGCGGGCAGATGCCGTTCCGGTGATCATGGAGCTCAAGCTGTCGCCGCCCGAAGGGTCCATGGATCAGACGCTGGGTGAGGCGCTGGGGCAGATCCACGACAGGAAGTACTACATGGGGATGAGCGGCCGCGTGGTGCTCATCGGGATGGCATTCTTCAAGAAGACTGCGGCCTGCCGCACCGAGGTCCTCCATCTCCGAGTTCCGCCGATGGGTCGCAGCACCTCGGCCAGCGGCTCCGCGCCCGGCCGGGATGCAACGCCGCTGGGTTCGGACGGTCGGGACTAGGTATAAATACAGCATCCCCTTAGTCGGGCTCATCTACT
>JAUNXZ010000110.1 GCA_030539515.1 Thermoplasmata archaeon | reverse complement strand
GACAAGTACATCGACGACGCGGACCACTACAAGTCCTCCATCGAGCAGCTCTACAGCAAGGTCTACGACAACGCGCTGAAGATCATCGGCGACGAGAAGCTGGACTACAAGCTCGAGATCAACACCGGGGACAACTACAAGCGCCACGTCTACTACCTCACCTGCACCGGGATGTCGCAGGAGATGGGGGACGACGGATCCGTCGGAAGGGGCAACAGGTGCAACGGGCTGATCACGCCCTACAGGCCCATGTCCATGGAGGCCACCTCCGGGAAGAACCCCATCACCCACATCGGGAAGATCTACAATGTGATGTCCAAGCTCATCGCCGAGGACGTCGCCAAGAAGGTCACCAACGAGGCCGAGATCCGCGTCAGGCTGCTCTCCCAGATCGGGAAGCCCGTCTCCGAGCCCCTGAACGCCTCCGTCCAGATCGTGCTCCCCGACGCCGAGACCAACCCCAAGCTCAAGAAGTGGACCTCCGACGCGGAGTCCATCACCGCCGACTGGCTCGACAACGTCGACAAGGTCAGCGACATGATCATCAACGGGAAGGTCCGCACCTTCTGATCAAACCCATGCCGCCCCGGTCCGCCGGGGCGGCTATTAGCTCTTAGGACGGATGCCCGGAAACGTCCATAAAAATGCCGTGGCCAGCGTTTTCAAGCCCGTAACCCCCTTGGGGTATTATCGCTGTTGGAGAATCCAGCCAGCAGTTTTAAAAGTGACAAAGCAGGTTACGTCCCGATGAAGATAATCGATGAGCCCCAGTTCGGACCAATGTTCCGCTTCAACGATGCGAATGTCTACTGGTCGCTCCACATCCTCTCGGGCGGCAGGCGCCTGGGCCGCAAGAGGCTGGCCGAGGAGGTCGGCGTCGGAGAGGGCAGCATGCGCAGGATCATAGAGACCCTGAAGGAGTGGGACTTCATCGACATCAGGCAGACCGGCATCACCATCACCAAGGCCGGCCAGGCGTTCCTCGCCCAGATCCCCATCAGGCCCGTCGACGTGTTCATCGAGGGCTCGGTCCTCGGCAAATACCAGCAGGGCGTCATCGTCCTCGGCGGCGCCGACAAGGTCATCAACGGCATGGAGCAGAGGGACGCGGGCATCAAGGTCGGCGGCGAGGGCTGCACCACGCTCGTCATCCGCGACGGCGTGCTGATGATCCCGCCCGACTGGAACCTGGACGAGAAGATGCCCGACGTGGCCTACTCGATTCGCAAGGACACCGGCCTCACGCAGGACGACGCCCTGATCATCGGCGGAGGCGACACCGAGGCCACCGCCGTCGAGGCGGCGGTGTCCGCCGCGCTCGCGATGTTCTGAGAGCTGAGATGCGCCATCTCCTCTCGCACTCGGTCTACCAGGACCTCTCACCCTTCGGATCCGATCCGCAGGCGACGCTCTCGTCGGTCGGATGCGACGGCCTGGAGCTCCTGACGGGCTATTCCGAGCCGGACCCCTGCTACAGGGGCATAGCGGAGACCGTCCACCTGCCGTACGCGCCCGACTGGCTGGCGGCGTGGGAGGACCGCCCGCTGGACATGCCGGAGGAGAACTCGCTGTACCACATGTACGGCCGCTGCCGCGAGGACGTGGTCCGCAACGTGACGCTGGCCATCGATTCCGCCGCCTCCCTTTCACCCGCATACGGCGTCTTCCACGCCTGCAACACCGACACCACGGAGGTGTTCCACCGCAGGTACTCCAGGAGCGATGCGCACGTCGTCGACGCGCTCTGTGAGATGATGAACACCGTCGTTTCGGCAATGCCCGGCGGGGAGCCCCCGTACAGGATACTGTTCGAGAACCTCTGGTGGCCCGGCCTCAGGCTCGTGGACGAATCGGGCTTCAGGATCCTGGAGAGGCGCCTGGAGTTCTCCGACTGGGGTATCTGCCTGGACACCGGGCACATGATGGGCTGCTTCCCGATCATGTCCGAGCGCGAGGGCATAGACACGCTGCTGGACGTCTTCCGCGGGTACAGCAGGGACCTGATCGACAGGATAGACGCGATCCACTTCCACTGGAGCGCATCCGGCGAGTACCGCGCCACCTTCGAGGAGAGGGAGCTGGACAAGCCCGTTCCCGAATTCATAGCCGACGCCAACGCCCACGTGGTCCGCATAGACGGCCACCGCCCGTTCTCCGACCCGAAGTGCGCCGAGATCGTGGAGGAGCTGTCGCCCAGGTACGTGGTCCACGAGATGCCCGGTACCGAGGTCGGCGTGCTGGAGGACTTCTCCAAGCAGAGGGCGCTCCTCCCGTGATCGGGGCTCCCGGACGGCATCATATTTATACGACCTTCTTTTACTCGGGCCAGAGGAATTGTAATGGCACGCTTCAAAGAGGCATCAGACAGGCTCCTCGAGAAGACCGTTTGCATGAACTGCTACGCCACCAACCCCAAGAAGGCTGACAGGTGCAGGAAGTGCGGAAGCGGCGACCTCAGGCCCAAGGCCAAAGAGAGCAGGAAGCAGTGATTCCGCTCTCGCCGGATCGTTTTTCTTACGGCCCATCGGGCCGGTCAATGTTCGCTCAGCGCGAGCTATGCGGTCCGGCGCGAAACCTTCCGACAGACAACATAATAACGCGTACGCACATGCGCACGGCGGGGCCATCAGATGAAGATTCTAATCGTGGACGACAACGTCGCCGTGCAGGAGATCATCCGCGACATCCTGAACGACGAGGGCCACAACGTGCGCCTCGCCAGCACGGTGGGGGAGGCGGTCTCCAAGATCGCCGACTTCGAGCCGGACGCGATCGTCCTGGACTCCCGCGTGGGGGACGAGGACGGGCTCCACGTTATCTCCCGCGCCAGGGAGGACTACCCCGGCCTGAAGCTCAGGGTCGTCCTGGTCAAGGGCGGGGCGGAGAAGGCGCCCACCGACAACCCGTACATCCGCGCGTCCGTCGACAAGCCCTTCAAGTCCGCGGACATCATCGCCGCGGTCCGCGAGGTCCAGACGGAGCTCGAGGAGGAGGCCTCGGCCACCGCCGACCGCTCCAAGAGGAAGCGGGAGAAGAAGGAGAGGAAGGCGAGGAAGAAGCGCAGGGGGCTCTTCTCCAGGAAGACCGCCCCTTCCGCGCCGGCCGAGAACGCCCTAGAGACCCACGGCGTGTCCTTCGGGATGTCCTACGTCATCTTCGAGCAGAGCCCCGAGAGGGTCTACGCGTTCACGGGCCTGTTCGATCCGAACCGGTTCGACATCATGATGGTCACCACCGACAAGGCGAAGGCCATCAAGGAGAGGTTCACCTACGGGAGTATGGAGGTCGTTCCGCTGTCCACCAACGGGAAGGCCGGGTCCCTGGGGATCCGCGACCTTGGCACGATGACGTCCAGGGTCAGGCAGTTCATAGACGGGAGCGAGCATCCCGTCGTGATATTCGACACGTTCGGCGACATCATAGCCGCCAACGGTCTCAACCATTCCCTGCTGATGCTGCAGCAGCTCATCGCGGGGAAGTCCAGGATGTGCACGGTCGCCGTGTCCGTCGACGCGTCTACGCTGACCGACAAGGACAGGGGCATCCTCCTGCACAGCATGGTCGAATACGTTTACGAGGAGTGAATCCGAGATGCAGATCGAGAGAGTTTGGGCCAGGGAGGTCCTCGACTCCAGGGGCAACCCCACAGTCGAGGCGGAGATCACAGTCAAAGGGCACACCATCAGCGCCATCGCGCCCTCCGGGGCGTCCACAGGCACGTGGGAGGCCCTGGAGCTCAGGGACGGCGACAAGTCCCGCTACGGCGGGAAGGGCGTGCTGAAGGCCGTGGAGAACGTCCGCGGACCCATCGCCAAGGCCCTCGTCGGCATGGATCCGGCGGACCAGGAGGCAATCGACCGCGCCATGATCGAGCTGGACGGCACCGAGAACAAGTCCGGCCTGGGCGGCAACGCGATGGTCGCGGTCTCCCTCGCGGCGGTCAGGGCAGGGGCCATGGCCGAGGGGGTGCCGATCTACGAGCACGTCGGAGGGGACCATGTCACGCTCCCCGTCCCCATGCTCAACATCATCAACGGCGGGAAGCACGCCGGAGGGAACCTGAAGGTGCAGGAGTGCATGATCATCCCAGCAGGGGCCCCCTCCTTCTCCGACTGCCTCCGCATGTCCTCCGAGGTCTACATGAGCCTCAAGGGCATCCTGAAGGACAGGTACGGCGTCGGCGCCATCAACATCGGCGACGAGGGCGGGTTCGCCCCTCCCGTGGACACCGTGGACGAGGCGCTGACCACCATCACCGATGCCGTGTCGGCCGCGGGATACTCGCCCGGCAAGGATGTGTTCCTCGCCATCGACGCCGCGTCCTCAGAGTTCTTCGAGGACGGCGTCTACTCCGTGGACGGCCTGAAGCTGTCCGCAGGGGAGCTGGCCGACCACTACGTCAAGCTCACCCAGGACCACCCCCTGATCAGCATCGAGGACCCGTTCTTCGAGGACGACTTCGAGACCACCGCCGAGCTCACGAAGAAGGTCGGCGGCCGCGTGCAGATCGTCGGGGACGACCTGTTCGTCACCAACTCCAAGCGCCTCTCCAAGGGCATCGCCTGCGGAGCCGCCAACGCGCTGCTCCTGAAGGTCAACCAGATCGGGACCATCACCGAGGCCGGCGAGG
>JAUNXZ010000017.1 GCA_030539515.1 Thermoplasmata archaeon | reverse complement strand
CCTGCGGAGGAGCCCGAGGCCGAGCCCGAGGAGGAGGCACCCGCAGACGTGCCAGCCGTCGAGGATGCGCCCGCAGAGACCCCTGCAGACGCTCCCGCCGCGACCCCTTCCGAGACACCCTCGGAGGAGCCCGCGCCCGCCGAGGAGGAGGAAGCCCTCGGAGAGGACCTGTACACCGACAACTCCCCGGAGGCGCTCGTCAGGAGGGCCGCCTGGAACAAGGGGCTCAGGTGCAGGAGGGGCTACGGCGAGAGGAACATCCCCGTGGCGTTCGTCAAGGGCAAGGTCGCGGTCTACGTCGACGAGCCCGGTGCGGACACGTCCGTCGACGAGGAGCTCCGCGCCGAGGGATGGACCGTGTTAAGGTACAACGCCGCCGACGTCACCGACGGCAAGGCCCAGGGCGACGAGATCGCCGCCGCCGTCAAGGCCAACACCCGCGCTTCGAAGAAGAAGGGCAGGAAGTGACCCCTGCGGACGGGCCTCTGGGTCCGTCCGCGGAACCAAACCTTTTAGGACCCTTTTTACGCGCCACGCCCGCGGGCGCACAGATTTTATATCGCGTGACGATGCCCGTGGCAATTAGAGGCTGATAACATGTTTTGCTCATGCGGTTCGATGATGTTCCCCCGCGAGGGGAAGTACGTCTGCAGCAAGTGCGGCGCCGAGAAGGAGATCGGCTCCAAGGCCGAGGTCATCGTCACTGACTCCAAGAACAGGATGACGACGGTCATCGAGGAGGACACCGCCACCCTCCCCAAGACCCGCGTCGTCTGCCCCGAGTGCTCGCACTCCGAGGCGTTCTTCGTGATCAGGCAGACCAGGGCCGCGGATGAGCCTGAGACGAGGATCTACCGCTGCTGCAAGTGCAACCACACCTGGAGGGAGTACTGAGGATGTTCAAGGCGGAACTCAAGGCCGACACCCTCAAGGGTCTGGTCAACATCATTTCCACGCTCATCGACGAGGTCAAGTTCACGATCACGCCCGAGGGGATGACCCTGAAGGCCGTGGACGCCGCCCACGTCGCCATGATCGAGATGGAGGTCGGCAAGGGAGCCTTCGAGTCCTTCGAGGCGGAGCCCTGCGAGATCGGCCTGGACCTCGACAAGGTGAAGAGCGTCCTCAAGCTGGCCTCGTCCGGCGACGTCATCTCGATGGAGCAGGACGACGCCCACGGCAGGCTCGTGTTCAAGGTCGGCAACATCACCAGGCGCATGAACCTGGTCGACACGACCAGCATGAACGACCCCAAGGTCCCCCAGCTCTCGCTGGCCACCGACATCAGCCTCAAGGTGGACGAGCTGCAGAAGGGGATCCGCGCCGCGGAGTCCATCTCCGACCACATCTCACTGAAGTCCGGACCCGGGTTCTTCGAGCTCTCCTGCGAGGGCGACACCGACTCCGTGAGCCTCAGGCTCGAGGGCGCCGCCCTCGCGGAGGTCAACGCCGACATGGAGGCCCAGAGCATGTTCCCCCTGGATTACTTCTCGAACATCACGAAGGCCATCCCCGCCGGGACGCTCGTGAGGGTCGAGCTCGACAGCGACTACCCGGTCAAGCTGGTGTTCGCCCTGGCAGACGGCCAGGCGAAGGTGAACTACCTGCTGGCCCCGAGGATAGAGAGCGAGTGAGCATGTCCGTTCCCGACGCTTCGGAGCTGAAGGCGATCGCCGACCGCCTCAGGGCGGATGTCATCGAGATGACTTCCGCGGCGGGATCGGGGCACCCTGGAGGGTCGCTCTCGTCCGCCGACCTCATGGCGGTCCTGTACTTCGGGGGAGGCCTCAGGCACGACCCCTCGAACCCCGCCTGGGAGGACAGGGACCGCTTCGTCCTGTCCAAGGGCCACGTGGCGCCCGTCCTGTACGCGGCGCTGGCCGAGTCCGGGTACTTCCCCACCGAGGAGCTCCTGACTCTCAGGAGGATCGGAGGGAGGCTCCAGGGCCACCCCGTCCGCGGGAAGGTCCCCGGGGTCGAGATGTCCACCGGGTCGCTGGGCCAGGGGCTCAGCATGGCCTGCGGCATCGCGCTCGCCGGCAAGATGGACGGGAAGGGCTACCGCACCGTCTGCCTGCTGGGCGACGGAGAGATGCAGGAGGGCCAGAACTGGGAGGCGGCCATGTTCGCGCGCCAGTACGGGCTCTCGAACCTCGTGGCGATCGTGGACCGCAACCGCCTCCAGATCACCGGCAACACCGAGGACGCGGTCGGACTGGACCCGCTCCCGGAGAAGTGGAAGGCCTTCGGATGGGACGTCATCGTCATCGACGGCCACGACATCCCGATGATACAGGAGGCCCTGGAGAGGGCGTACGAGTCCACCACCAGGCCGACGGCCATCGTCATGAACACCGTCAAGGGCAAGGGCGTCTCCTTCATGGAGAACAACGCCTCCTTCCACGGGAAGGCGGCCAATGCGGAGGAGCGCGAGCAGGCGCTCAGGGAGCTCAGGGGGTCCGCGGAATGAAGATAGCGCAGCGCAACTACTACGGGAAGGCACTGGCCGAGCTGGCCGCCGAGAACCCGGACGTCGTCGTCCTGGACGCCGACCTCGCGGGGTCCACCAAGACGTCGGACTTCCAGAAGGTCTGCCCCGAGAGGTTCGTGGAGGTCGGCATAGCGGAGCAGAACATGATCGGCATCGCGGCGGGGCTCGCGGCGTCCGGAAAGACCGTGTTCGCGTCCACGTTCGGGATCTTCGCCACCGGCAGGTGCTGGGAGCAGATCAGGCTCGGCATCGCCTACCCCAAGCTGAACGTCAAGGTGTGCGCCACCCACTGCGGCATAACGGTGGGCGAGGACGGAGCCTCGCACCAGGCGCTGGAGGACATCGCGATCATGCGCGCCCTCCCCAACATGACCGTCCTGTGCCCCGCCGACGCCTACGAGGCGTACGAGGCCACGAAGGTCCTGGCGTCCACCCCCGGCCCGGCCTACATGCGCATGGGCCGCGCGGACTTCCCGGTGGTCACCGGGGAGGGCGAGCCCTTCAGGATCGGCGTCGCCAGGGTCCTCCGCGAGGGGACGGACGTGACGCTCATAGGGTGCGGCCAGATGACCGCCATGTGTCTGGAGGCCGCCGAGGCCCTGGCGCAGGACGGGATCTCCGCCGAGGTGGTCAACATGTCCACCATCAAGCCGCTGGACTCCGCCGCGGTCGAGGCATCGGTCTCCAAGACCGGGTGCTGCGTCACCGCCGAGGAGCACAGCATCATCGGAGGCCTGGGGTCCGCCGTCGCGGAGGCCCTGGCCGAGTCCCGCCCCGTCCCCCTTGAGAGGGTCGGGACCATGGACACATTCGGGGAGTCGGGCAAGCCCGACGAGCTGCTGGTCAAGTACGGCCTGACGTCGGAGCACATAGCCGACGCGGCCCGCAAGGCGATTTCGAGGAAGTGACGAGATGAAGATATTCATAGACACAGCCAACCTGGACATGATCAGGGAGATCAACAGCTGGGGGATCCTGGACGGGGTCACCACCAACCCCAGCCTCATCGCCAAGGAGGGCGTCGACGTCCGCACCCGCGTCAGGGAGATCGCGGAGATCGTCGACGGTCCCATCTCCGCCGAGGCGATGTCCACGACATGCGACGAGATGGTGAAGGAGGGCCGCGAGCTCGCCGCCATCCACCCCAACATCAACGTCAAGCTGCCCATGTGCGTCGAGACGCTGAAGGCCACCAAGATCCTCTCCGAGGAGGGCATCAGGGTCAACGTCACGCTGATCTTCTCG
The DNA here is from genome assembly GCA_030539515.1 of Thermoplasmata archaeon. Lineage (GTDB taxonomy): Archaea > Thermoplasmatota > Thermoplasmata > Methanomassiliicoccales > Methanomethylophilaceae > Methanoprimaticola. Next base: position 20,103 of record JAUNXZ010000017.1, on the reverse strand, counting down.
CCCCTGCAGGCGCTCCTGGCCGCCAAGGCCGGCGCCGCGTTCGTGTCCCCGTTCGTGGGACGCCTGGACGACATCGGCCAGTTCGGGTCCGACCTCGTGCAGCAGATCATGGAGATCTTCAACAACTACGGCTACGGGACCGAGGTCATCGCCGCGTCCATCCGCGGGCCGAACCACGTCCTCGACGCCGCCCTGTACGGATGCGACATCGCGACCATCCCGTACGACACCCTCAAGAAGATGATCGGGCACCCGAAGACGGACGAGGGCATCGCCAAGTTCGTCGCGGACTACGAGAAGTCCAAGAAGAACTGAACATGATCGACGTCGCGGTCGCGGGGGGCGGTCCCGCGGGAAGCGCATCCGCCGCCCTCCTCGCCCGGGACCACGACGTCGCCGTGTTCGAGGAGCACAGCCGCATCGGCGAGCCGGTGCAGTGCGCCGGGCTCCTCACCGGCGACGCCATCAAACTCTCCGGGGTCTCCCCCGGGATTCTATCCACACTTTACGGCGCGGAGGTCGTCTTCCCCGACGGGAACGCCGTCCGCGTCCGCTCGGATTCGCCGAAGGCCCACACCGTGGACCGCTCGGAGTTCGACTCCCTCCTGGCGGACCGCGCCGTCGCGGCCGGCGCCGAATACCGCACGTCGGACCGCGTCCGCTCCTTCTCCGCGGGGGGCTCCGTCACCGTCGTATCGGATTCGGGCGAGCACACCGCCAGGCTGCTGGTGGGGGCCGACGGGCACACGTCCGCCGTCGCCGCCGGGATGGGGCTGCCCCGCCCGGAGTACCTCCGCGGTATCCAGGCGACCGTCTCGGTGCGCATGGACGAGGGGGACATGTTCCGCATGAGGCTGGGCTCCCGCTACGCCCCCGGGTTCTTCACCTGGGAGATCCCCTGCGGGGACGTGACCCGCGTGGGGCTGTGCGCATCGTGGTCCGCGGGACCGCCGGCGCAGTACCTGAAGTGCCTGCTGTCCGATCTCGGGTGGGAGGACCGCGTCCTCTCGATGCAGTGCGGGAAGATCCCCATGGGGCCGGTCGGGCGCATGTCCGGGGACCGCGTGATGCTCATCGGGGACGCGGCATCGCACGTGAAGCCCGTGTCCGCGGGCGGGATCTACCCGTCCATGATGTCCGCGCCCATCCTCGCCGACGTGGCGGGGGACGCGCTGGACAGGGACGACCTGTCCGCGAGGTCGCTTGGCGAGTACGACAGGAGGTGGAGGAAGGAGGTCGGCCCCGTCATAGAGAGGGGCGCGAAGGTCCGCAGGATCTACGCCCGCATGGACGACGGCGACCTGAGCCGCGCCGGGAGGTACGCTTCGAGGGACGATGTGCGCTCCGTTCTCGACGGCATAAGCCTCGACGACCCCGCCGCCGTGGTCCGCGGCATAATGAGGCGCCCGAGGGCGGCCGCCGCGGGCGCGTGGACGCTGCTGAGGTGCCTGGTATGAGGCGCGTTCCCGTTGCGAGGATACCGGCCGACGAGGCCGGGCCGGTCATCAGGGACCTGATGTCCCGCGGGATGGTCGACATCCACGCCAAGATCTCCAAGGAGGGCGGCTTCCGCCTGGTCCCGATACTGCCGGAGCATGTGTCCGAGGTGGAATCCATGGGCTACCCCGTGTCCGAGGGCGACGCCCACACGCTGGACCGCAGGAGCCCCCAGGAGAGGGTCTCCGCCGAGCTGGCCGGGATCCCGGAGCTGGACGGCATGCCGCCGGACCACTGGGAGTTCGTGGGGGACATCGTCATCCTCAAGCTGCGCCCGGAGTGCGAGCCGTACCTGGGGGAGATCGGCGACGCCTATGCGAAGGTCCTGCGCGCCAAGACCGTCTGCGCCGACGTGCACGGGGTGTCCGGCGAGTTCCGCAGGCCCAGCATGCGCGTGATACACGGCACCGAGACCTCGTCCGTACGCCTGGAGAACGGCATCCGCTACGGGTTCGATGTGACGAAGGTCATGTTCGCATCCGGGAACACCGACGAGCGCATGAGGATGCGCCGCCTGGACTGCTCCGGCGAGACCGTGGTGGACATGTTCGCCGGGATAGGGTACTTCACCCTCCCGCTGGCCAAGTTCTCGGGGGCCCGCAGGGTGTTCGCCTGCGAGAAGAACCCCGAATCCTACTCGTTCCTCGTGCGCAACGTGGCGGACAACGAGGTCGGGGACGTGGTCATCCCCATGCTCGGGGACAACCGCTCCATCCCCGGCAGGGCGTTCGCCGACAGGATACTGATGGGCTACGTCCAGACCACGTCTGAGTTCGTGCCCGCGGCCCTCCGGATGATAAAGGAGGGCGGGATCATCCACTACCACGACACCTTCTACGTGGGGGAGCAGGCCCGCAGGGTGGACGAGATCTTCTCGCCGCTCTGCTCCTACGAGGTCCTGGGGATACGCGAGGTGAAGTCCTTCGCGCCCTCCGTCTCGCACTACGTGGCGGATATCAGGATGCTTTCTCGTTCGCCCCGCACGCCGTGAGCAGCGTGTTCATGGTGTCGCGGTACTTCTCGCCGCCCGCGGCGACGACGTTCTTGGCGAAGGGCACCAGGTAATCGGCCAGGTCCTTCTCGTCGGCGGACAGCTTCATCGCCGGCTCCCCTCCGGAGGCCATGACGAACGCCGCGGCCAGGGAGCGGGACCTGCTGTCCTTCATGGGCAGCTTCACGACGGTCTCGGCGACCATCGGGGCCCCTCCGACCTTCGCCGCCTTGGCGAGCCTGTCGGCGAGCTGGGTGACCGGCCCGGGCTTCCTGAACTCCGGCAGGGACGCGACCACGTCCGCGGACACGAACCTGTCGTAGGCCTCCGCGAGCACCGGTCCGGGCTGCGACTTGGACATGTCGCCCAGGGCGTCCGCCGTCTTCTGATCGGTGTGCGCCGCGACGATGCCCTTCCAGTCGGACTCCCACAGGTAGGAGAGCGCCTCGGAGCACCTGGGCGCCTTGACGACCACGGCCCTCCCGCTGGATGCCAGGTACTTCTTCAGCGTGGCGAGCTCCCTGGCGTCGCCCTCCAGCGCGGAGATGAACGAGTCCAGGTCGGACCCGTAGTTCTTGGTGCCGATGATGTAGGTGGCGGCGCCGTCCTTCAGCTGGCCGAGCCTGGCCCTCTTGACCGAGGAGATGAGATTCTCGTCGGTGACCTTGCCGACCATGTAGTCCTTGAGCCTGTCGCCGGTGATGGGCTCGGTGTCCTTCTCGCCGGCCGAGTGGAACTTGTGCCTTATGCGGACCTCGATGTCGTCCAGGGGGTCGGCGGTCGCCAGCCTGGAGACCATGTACATCAGTGTGGACACGTTCCTGGCGCAGTTCTCGCATATGGAGACGGTCTGGTCCAGGGACTTGACGTGGATCTCGAGCACCGCGGACGTGTCGTGGCCGCAGGACAGCCCGTCGTCCGGGAACTCGTAGGGGGTCTCCCAGAACGTGTCGTAGAGGTAGTCCTCGGGCATGCTCGCGCTGTCGGAGCAGACGAGGTCGTCCCCGAAGGAGTACAGGTGGAGCCTGTTCTTCTTGATCGTGTCGGAGTACAGGAGCAGCCTCTTCTTGGGGTCGTCGTAGTACTGGCACCCTATGAGCTTGGCCGCGTTGACGGTCCCGCGCACGGCGTAGGACACGGTCTCCCCTCCGAGCTTGGCGGAGGCGAGCAGCGGGACCGTTCCCGCGGCGGCGAGCGACACTGTGCCGGCGTAGGCGCGGACGATGTCGTCCCCTCCGAACCTGGAGGCCTCCTTGATGAGGGCGTCCGGGTTGCCCTTGATCTTGGCCAGTCCGTCGATCTGCTTGAAGGGCTTGTCGAACGCGCACTTCCTGCAGTTCCCCGCGCACTGGGGCCTGAGGATCCCCGGGTTCGCCGCGAGCTCGCGGGACTTCTCCAGGAGCTCGTCCTCCTGCCTCTTGGATGTGTGCTTGACGCCCCTCATCCTTATGCGCTTCTTTCCGGCCATGCCCCGTGGAACACCCTCGCTCTAATAATATGTATTGAGGGTTGGTTCGGACGCGTGCGCGGGCGGGCATTATATCCCGCCTCGCCCTTCGCCGTCGCATATGGAGTCGGACTTCGAGAAGAGCGTCCGCCTTTTCCTGGCGCACCCGCCCTTCGGATACAGGAACGTGCCGGCGGAGGCGCTGGAGCTATTCTGCGCCGCCCTGACCCACGACAGCTACGCCAACGAGCACGGCGGCGAGTCCTACGAGAGGCTGGAGTTCCTGGGGGACACGGTGCTCGAGTTCGTGGTGTGCGAGTCCGTCTTCAGGGACACGGACCTCCGCGAGGGGGCCATGACCGACTTCAAGCAGGACAAGGTCGCCAACCACCGCCTGTCCGAGAGGATCCTGGCGTACGGGCTGGACATCGACGGCGCGATGAGGGTCGGAGGGGGCCACCGCGCCCCGGACGGGACCAACATCGTGGAGGAGAACATGCGCGCGGACTCCATGGAGGCGATCCTCGCGGCGGTGTACCTCTCCTATGGGATGGACGAGGTCCGCCGCATAGTGGGCGAGGTGCTGATGGCGGAGCTCCCGGAGGGTCCGGAATGAGGCTCTCCGTCCGCTGCCACGACGTGGACTCGTCCGAGCCCGCCGTGCTTTTGCACGAGGACGACTGCGCCGAGCTCGGGGTGCGCGAGGGCGACCGCGTGAGGATCGCGGGCTCCGCCGCGGCCGTGGTCACGATGTCGGACACGCTGGTCGAGCGCGGCACCGTGATGGTCCCGGCGGGCCTGATGATGTCCTGCGGTCTCCGCGAGGGGGACGACGCGGACGTCGCCGCCTCGCCGGCGCCCGATTCCGTGCGGTCCATACGCCGCAAGATGGACGGGATGAGGCTCGAGGACGAGGAGATCTCCGGCATCGTGGAGGACGTTATGGGCGGGAGGCTCTCCAAGATCGAGATCGCCGCCTGGCTCACGGCGCTCCACATCAACTCCATGGACCTGGACGAGATCGCCGCGTACACGCGGGCGATGGCCGCGTCGGGCGGATCCATCGGATTCGACGGGCGCCGGGTCTTCGACTTCCACAGCTTCGGGGGGATCCCGGGCAACAAGATCACGCCCGTGGTGGTGTCCATAGTGGCCGCCGCGGGGCACATCATACCGAAGCTCTCGTCGAGGGCGATAAGCAGCGCATGCGGGACAGCCGACTTCGTGGAGACGTTCTGCCGCATAGACCTGGACGACGGGGAGGTGCGCAGGCTCACGGAGGAGCACGGCGGCGTCTTCTCGTGGACGGGCGCCACGGACCTGGCGCCGGCCGGGGACGTCTTCATCCGCACCCAGAGGCCCCTGGGCATCGACCCGCGCCCCCAACTGCTCGCTTCGATCATCGGGAAGAAGGCCGCCGCCGGCGCGACGGACCTGCTCATCGACATCCCCATGGGGGACGAGACCAAGGTCAGGACGCTGGAGGAGGCGCGCTCGTACGCCAGGGACCTGATGGATCTGGGGGACATCCTGGGGATGAGGATCGAGTGCGCCATAACGTACGCGGACCAGCCCCTGGGGCAGGCCGTGGGGCCGATCCTGGAGGCCAGGGAGTGCATGCAGGTGCTCGAGTGCCGGCCGGGGCACGAGGACGTGGCCGAGAAGGCCTGCATCTGCGCCGGGATCCTGCTGGAGATGGGAGGTTCGATGCACGGGCACGACGAGGCCAGGAGGATACTGGACTCGGGGGACGCCCGCGCCAAGTTCCTGGAGATCGCGGAGGCCCAGGGCGCGAAGCCCGGCATATGCTCGGACGACATGGTCCCGGGCAGGTTCTCCGCCGACATCGTCACGGACCGCTCCGGATTCGTCCGCGGGATGTCCAACAAGGCGGTCGTCGCCGTCGCGAAGGCCGCGGGGGCTCCCTCGGACAAGGGCGCCGGCGTGGTCCTGCACAGGAAGCGCGGGAACCGCGTGGTCGAGGGCGACGTGCTCATGACCGTCTACGCGGACAACGAGGACAAGCTCGCCCACGCCGTAGAGAAGGCCCGCGACGCGTCGCCGTTCGACGTGGACGGGATGCTGCTGGGCCGCGTCGGGCCCGCGGAGAGGCGCCGATCGCGCCCGGTTTCTACATATCCCTACGGAGGAAGGGTGTGCTCCCCTTATAGGGGGAGCGCGCGATACCCCCGCCGTGACATCCGTCGATGGGACTGCGGAGAGCATCCGCAGCATGGAGATCCGGGGAGCCGGGAGGATCGCGAGGGCGGGGGCCGCCGCCCTGGGCGACTTCGCCGACTCCTATGCGGGAGGCACGCTGGAGGGCTTCCTGGAGGACCTGGACAGGGCCTCCGAGACGCTCCTCGCGTCGCGTCCGACCGCCGTGTCGCTGTGGAACGGCGTCCACGCCACCACGAGGGGGGCGGGGGACGCGTCGTCGCTCGACGAGGCGAGGGCCCTCGTCTCGGCGAACGCGAGGGAGTTCTGCGCCAGGTCCGAGAGGGCGGTCGAGGAGATCGCCAGGATAGGCGCCCGCCGCATACAGGACGGCGACACCATAATGACGCACTGCAACAGCAGCGCGGCGCTCGGCGTGATAAAGGAGGCGCACAGGCAGGGCAAGGACATAAAGGTCTACGCCACCGAGTCCCGCCCGTGGAGGCAGGGGATCCTCACCGTGAACGATCTCGCCGACGCCGGCGTGGACATCACGCTCATAATCGACAGCGCCGTCCGCACGGTGATGAAGAGGACCGACAAGGTCTTCGTCGGCGCCGACACCGTCACCTCCCAGGGCGCGCTGATAAACAAGGTCGGGACCTCCCAGCTCGCGCTGGCGGCCCACGAGGCACGGGTGCAGTTCTACGCCTGCGCCGAGACCTACAAGTTCTCGCCGATGACCCTCTTCGGGGACACGGTCACCATAGAGGAGCGCGACGTCTCCGAGGTCATAAGGCCCGGGGAGGTCCGCGGCTCCGTCAAGATATTCAACCCCGTCTTCGACAGCACGCCCGCGTCCTACATCGACGCGATCATCACCGAGCTGGGCATGATGAACCCCGGCGCGGTGTACGGTGTCATGGTCAAACAGTTGGGAGACGGCATATTCAACCAGGAGTTGTTCTGAAATGGAGAGTTTCTCGTATCTGCACCTCGGGGAGCCCGAGGACCCCGACAGGAACGTGGTCTGCCGCTACAGGGTGACCACCGACCTGCCCATGGAGAAGGCCGCCGAGGCCATCGCCGCCGAGCAGTCCACCGGCACGTGGACCAGCATCTCGACCCTCGACGGGTCCATCTTCGAGGACCTCGGGGCGAGGATCACCTCGATCGACGGCGACATCGTCACGTGCGAGTTCCCCGCCGCCGACTTCAGCATCGAGACCGGGGCGGTCCCCCAGATCCTGAGCGTCATCGCCGGGAACCTGTTCGGTCTGGGTTCCCTGAAAGCGGTCAGGCTGGAGGACGTGACCTTCCCGAAGAGCATCCTGGAGCAGTTCAAGGGCCCCAAGTTCGGCGCCGCCGGCATCCGCCAGGCGCTGCACAGGCCGGAGGAGCCCCTGGTCGGGACGATCGTGAAGCCCAAGATCGGGCTGTCCCCGGAGAAGACCGCCGAGTACGTGTACGAGGCGGGGGCCGGGGGGCTCACCAACTCCAAGGACGACGAGACCCTGGTGGACCAGGCGTTCTGCCCGATAGAGGACAGGACCATCCGCGTCGCGGAGTCCCTGGACCGCCTCCAGGAGGAGGGCCACTACATGATGCACGCCGTCAACATCAGCACCCGCAGCGACAGGATCCTGGAGCTGGCGGAGAAGGTGCAGGGATGGGGCGCCAGGGAGCTCATGATCGACGTGGTGACGTGCGGGTACGGATGCCTGCAGGCGCTGGCCGAGGACCCGTCCATCAAGGTGCCGATCCACGTCCACCGCACCATGCACGGCGCGTTCACCAAGGACCCGCTCCACGGCATCAACATGCTCGCCCTGACCAAACTCGTGCGCATGTGCGGGGGCGACGCCCTGCACATCGGGACCCTCGGGGTCGGCAAGATGGCCGCGGGGGCCCACGACGACAGCAACCTGAGGGCGTGCCTCGGGGACGACGTGCCGTACAAGGCGGTCATGCCCGTGTGCTCCGGAGGCGTCCACCCCGCGCTGGTCGGGGAGATCGTGAAGCGCTCCGGGTTCGACGTGCAGATCCAGGCCGGAGGCGGCGTGGCGGGGCACCCCGGAGGGGTCCGCGCCGGCGCCAGGGCCATGAGCCAGGCTGTGGACGCGGCGTACAAGGGCATCCCCGCCGACGAGTACGCGAAGACCCACGGGGAGCTCGCCGTGGCGCTGAGGGAGTGGGGTTCCAGATGAAGCTGACCGTCCGCTACTACGACCTCGACGCGTCGGAGCCCGTGGTGCTCATGCACGACGACGACTGCGTCGCGATCGGCGTCAAGGAGAACGACCGCGTGTCGATCACCGCCACCCGCGGGACCGTCGCGCTCGTCACCTGCTCGGACACGCTGGTGGAGAAGGGCGTCATCATGATGCCCAAGCCCGTCATGGACAGGTGCGCCGCCCGCGAGGGCGACGAGGCCGAGGTCGTCTACTCCAGCAAGCCCGACTCCGTCCGCTCGATCCGCAGGAAGATGGACGGCGAGAAGCTCTCCAGGGAGGAGATCGAGTCCATCGTCACCGACATCCTGGACAACAAGCTGTCCAAGATCGAGATCTCCGCGTGGCTCACCGCTCTGTACATCAACGGGATGGACATCGACGAGATCGCCGACTTCACCAAGGCGATGGCCCACACCGGGGACATGATCCAGTTCGACAGGCACCCGGTGTTCGACTTCCACAGCTTCGGGGGCGTCCCCGGCAACAAAATCACCCCGATCGTCGTATCCATCGTGGCCGCCGCCGGCGTGATGATACCCAAGACCTCGTCCCGCGCCATCAGCAGCGCCTGCGGCACGTCCGACTTCGTGGAGACGTTCTGCGACGTGGAGCTCGACGTCGACTCTCTGAAGCGCATCTCCGAGGAGGTCGGAGGCGTGTTCGCTTGGGGCGGGGGCATGAACATCGCCCCCGTCGACGACCTCGTGATCAAGATCGAGCACCCGCTCGGGATCAACCCCAGGGCGCAGATGCTCGCCTCCATCATGTCCAAGAAGCTGGCCGGCGGCGCCGAGTACCTGCTGGTGGACATCCCCACCGGCTCCGGCACCAAGGTCCCCACCATCGAGGAGGCCCGCGCCTACGCCAGGGACATCATGGACCTGGGCGAGAAGCTCGGGATACACGCGGAGTGCGCCATAACGTACGCCGACCAGCCCGTCGGCTCCGCCGTCGGTCCCAAGCTGGAGGCCAGGGAGTGCATCTCCATCCTGGAGGGCGCGAAGCACCCTGCGAGCGTCATCGAGAAGGCCTGCGACTGCGCTGGCATCATCCTCGACATGGCCGGGATCCCGGGAGGGGCCGTCAAGGCCAGGGAGCTCCTGGACTCCGGCGAGGCGTACAGGAAGTTCATGGAGATCGTCGTGGCCCAGGGCGGCAGCCCCGACCTGAAGTCCGAGGACCTGAAGCCCGGGGAGTTCAGCGAGTCCATCGTCGCCTCCAAGTCCGGGTACGTGCACTCGATACACAACAAGGACGTCGTGGCCATCGCGAAGGCCGCCGGCGCGCCAAACGACAAGGGCGCCGGACTGCTGATATTCAAGAAGAAGGGCCAGAGGGTCGAGGCCGGCGAGACGCTGTTCACGATATACGCCGACAACGAGGCCAAGCTCAGGCGCGCCAGGGAGACCGCCCTCAGGTATCCCCCGGTGGAGATCGAGGGGATGCTCATCAAGAGGGTCTCGTCGGTGAACGTCAGGAAATGAGGCGGCTGTACTTCACCGCCGACGTGGACCGTGACGTCAACGTCGCGGTCCCCGGGAGGGCCGCCGCCGGGTCCCTGGACAGGGGATTCGGCGACGCCCCCCGCTTCTCCTCCACCGAGCGCGGGCTGGGCATCCTGCTGGACGTGCTGGACGACGTGGGGATCAGGGGGACGCTCTTCTTCGAGGGCAGGACCTCCGAGACGATAGACTGCGCCCGCGCCGCGGGGCACTGCATCGGGCTGCACGGGTACGACCACGAGGACATGACCTCGCTGGACGACGCCTCCCTGAGGGACGTCATGCTCCGCTCCCACTCCGCGGTGTCCGACAGGGTCGGGCGCCCGTCCTGCTTCCGCGCCCCGTACATGTCGGCCGACGGGCGGGTGCTCTCGGCGATGTGCGACTCCACCGGCATCAGGAGGGACTCGTCGTTCTACACCGAGATCGGGGGCCCCTGCGTCCCGTACGTCGAGGGCAGGTGCATCGAGTTCCCCGTGCCGAAGGGGAGGGACCCCGCCGGGAGGATCATCGCCGCGTACCTGTGGCCGATGCACGAGGGCAGGCGGAAGCCGTCGGAGTACGCCGAGATGGCCGCCGGCATCGAGGGCGACATGATACTGGCAGACCACACCTGGCACATGGCCGAGACCAGGGACGGGGGCCCGATGGGCCCCGTCTGGGAGAAGGGCAACGCCCGGGCGGTGGCGGAGGCCATCGAGGGGATCCTCGACCTGGGGTTCCGCCCGGCCGTCATGGGCCGATCAGGTGTACGAGAAGGTCCTGTCGAACCTCGCGGGGAGCTCGTCTATCTCCCCGTCCAGGTACCTCTCCAGGACGCCGATGAGCTCGACGGACAGGTCGACGGCTCCTTTGTATATGGAGTCCAGCTCCCTGTCGCTGTCCGCGCAGCGGGGGTCCGGCTCGTTCTTGATCACCAGGCCGATCATGTCGTCGTAGTTGCCCGTCTTGCGCAGGGTGCGCTCGATCAGCGCCCTCTTGATCCTGCCGGGGGCGACCAGGAGGCGGTTGTACTTCCTCATGTCCTCCAGCGTCCTGGACACCTGCTCGGCGGTCACGTCCGGGTAGAACAGCGAGATCGTCCCGTATCCGGATTCGTCCGTGTGAATGTGCTCCGCCAGGTATGACTTCGCGGGGTTCCTCCCGTCGCGTTCGAGGAGCATCCTGTCGAACTCCCCCTCTATCGCGGTGTGCGCGACGCCGCGGGCGTGTATGTAGTCCTCGATGTAGGGGTGGGCCTCGCTGTCCAGGGCGAAGTGGCAGATGTACCCGTACAGGTACGCCCTCCCCGCGTCCCCGGAGTCCCCGAGGCGCTCCCTCGCGGGACCGAAGAACTCCCTCCCGGGCCTCTCGTGCATGTCGAACCCGATCTGGCTGACCGGGTTCCTGTGCAGGGCGTCGTAGTAGAACAGTATGTCCGGCCCGTGGAGGCCGATCCCGTAGAGGTCGCGGTGGGATTCGCACGCTCTGCGGGCGTCCCCGTCCAGCCTCTCCATCACCTCGTTGCCGAGCCTGAAATGCGCGTATGTAGACGGCATGGTCGATCACCTGGTCTTCCGCTGTCAGGCGGATAGCGCCTCCTCCGTTATATCCTCGACCTCGGACCTGCTCGACGGGGTCCTGGCGGCTGCTATGAACAGCGCCAGTCCGATGAGCAGGAACACCACGATCGAGAGGATCCCGAGGGACGACTGGCCGGTGGCCAGCGTCACGGAGGACACGGTCATGGTGCCCAGGAACGTGGCGCCCTTCCCGAAGATGTCCATGAGCCCGAAGAACTCCCCGGACCTCTCCGGCGGGACGATCCTGGCGAAGTAGGACCTCGACATCGCCTGTATCCCGCCCTGGAAGAACCCGACGAACACCGCGAGGACGAAGAAGTCGGTCATGTCGTCCATGAAGACGGCGAAGACCGTGATGAGGATGTACGCCACGATGCACACGCCGATGAGCTTCGCGGTGTCGTATTTCGAGGAGAGCCTCCCGAACATTATGGTGCACGGGAAGGCCACGAGCTGGGTGACCAGGAGCGCGCCCAGCAGCCCGTAGGTGCTGAGCCCCATGGCGGTGCCGTAGGCGGTGGCCTCCTCGATGATGGTGTACACCCCGTCGATGAAGAAGAAGAACGCGACCAGGAACAGGAAGGCCTTCTTCTCGGACCTGGCGTTGAGGAGGGAGCGCCCGATTGTGCGGAGCGCGCCACCGGTCTCGCCGGCGGGGACGCTGTGGACCTGCCTGTATCTCTTGATGAGCGGGATGCTGGCCGCGAGCCACCAGACGGCCACGAGGATCATGGACACGGTCATGGCCTGCGACATGGTCATCCCGAAGCTGTCGCAGAACAGGATGAGCACCAGGCAGACGGCGAAGGGGACGCAGCTCCCGATGTAGCCCCACGCGTATCCGGCGGCGGAGACGCGGTCCGCGTCCCTCGGGTCGGCGACGTCCACCAGCATGGAGTCGTAGAAGACCAGGCTCAGCATCAGCCCCAGGCGGGCGACCACGAGCACGATGAGGAAGGCCATCCAGGACTGGATGAGCCCGAGCAGGGCGCATCCGACCACCCCTATGCCCAGGGCGGCGGTGAACATGCGGATCCTCCACCCGCTCCTGTCCGAGTACGTGCCGAGCACCGGGCCCAGGAGTGCGCAGATTATGGTCGCGGCCGACGCCGCGTACCCCCAGTACGCCAGGTAGGTGACCTCGTCCAGGTCGTTCTCCGCTATGGCGTAGAAGAATATCGGTATGATCGTGGACAGCATCAGCACGAACGCCGAGTTGCCGACGTCGTACATCACCCACGACCTCTCGGTCTCGGTGAGGCCGAACCCCCTCATCGGGCTGCCTCCCCTGTCTGAATGCGATGTTCCTGCATGAGATCCGCCGGGGACGGAGGGTCCCCGCGACACCCATCGAGGGGGATGATATGTTGTTTGCCGACGGAGTATATGGACGGGTCCGTCGGATACGTAGCGGTATATAGCCGGCATCGGCCGCACGCGGGACCTGACGCGCACGTTTAATAGGGAATCGCCGATGCTCTCGGCATAGAGGGGGCATCATGTCAGCCGAGCTTATTCTGGGTAAGGACGTCTCCGAGGAGATCTACGCCGAGCTGAGGCAGAGGATCGAGGCGCTGAAGGCCGCCGGGACGCTCCCGGGCCTGGCGGTGGTCCTCGTGGGGGACGACCCCGCATCCCACGTCTACGTCCGCAAGAAGGGCGAGATGTGCGAGTCGCTCGGCATGCGCTCGAAGACCATCATAATGCCGGAGTCCACCACGCAGTCCGAGCTGCTGTCGGTCATAGCGGACCTGAACGCGGACCCGGAGATCCACGGGTTCCTGGTGCAGCTGCCGCTGCCCCCGCACATAGACGAGAAGGCGGTCATCAACGCCGTCGCCCCGGAGAAGGACGTGGACTGCTTCCACCCGTACAACGTGGGCAGGATGCTCGCCGGGGATCCCGGATTCCTCCCGGCCACCCCCGCCGGCGTCCAGCAGATGCTGGTCAGGTCCGGCGTCGAGACCGCCGGGAAGCACGTTGTCGTCGTGGGGAGGAGCAACATCGTCGGCAAGCCCATGGCCGCCATGATGATGCAGAAGGGCCCCGGGGCCGACTCGACGGTGACCGTCGTCCACTCCAGGACCGCCAACCTGCCGGAGATCACCAGGCAGGCTGACATACTCGTCGTCGCCATCGGGAAGCCCCGCTTCGTCACCGCCGACATGGTGAAGGACGGCGCCGTCGTGATCGACGTGGGCACCAACAGGATCGACGACCCCACGCACCCCAAGGGCTCCAGGCTCGTGGGCGACGTGGACTTCGACGCCGTGAAGGAGAAGGCGTCGAGGATAACGCCCGTCCCCGGAGGGGTCGGGCCCATGACCATCTGCATGCTGATGGCCAACACGGTCCGCGCGGCCGAGAGGTCTGCGGGGGTTTCACAATGATAAGGGAATGCGAGGAGCACGGCTACTTCCGTGCCGAGAGGTGCCCGTACTGCGGCGAGGAGGGCAAGTTCATCATGTCCGACAAGGAGGTCGAGAGGATCGGCCGCACGCTGGCCGCCGTCCTGAGGCACGGGAAGTTCGACCCGGACATGGACGACCAGGGCTTCGTGCCCATGCAGGAGGTCGTGTCCCTGATAAGGGGCCGCCACACCTACATGAACTGGCTCAGGCCCAGGCACATCGAGGCGCTCATCGAGACCGACCCCAAGGGCCGCTACGAGATCGCCGGCGGGAGGATCCGCGCCACCTACGGGCACACGATCCCGCTCGAGCTCAGACTGGACAACGAGGACATACCCCCCGAGCTGTTCTACCCCGTCTCCCCCGAGGAGGCGGACGACCTGCTGAGGGACGGGATCTCGCCCACCGACCGCAACATGGTCCACTTGTCCCTGACGTTCAGGGACGCGGTGAAGGCCGGCTCCGTCAGGATGGACGACCCCGAGATACTGGTCATAGACACCGGGCTCTGCATCGAGATGGGCTCGGACATCGGGAGGGCCGCGAAGACGGTCTTCCTGTGCAAGCACGTGCCGTCCGACGCCCTGGACATCGCCGATCCCGAGGACTGGGACGACGGCGGGGAAGGAGAGGAGAACCGATGGAGGTCCTGAGGCCCGACGAGGTCAGGGAGCGCTACGGCCCCATGTTCTGCAGGGGCTTCTACACCCTGGTGGACGAGAAGGCGGGCAAGGCCCGCATAGTCGAGAAGTGCGTGTCCAAGGGTCCCGGCGAGTGGGACGTGGTCAACAGGCGCCGCACCGGCGGCGTGATCGACGACATCCGCATGGAGTCGGACATGATCGTCATGGACGTGACCATCGGCGAGAGGGAGCTTAGCTTCGGCCCCGTGTCCGCCGACGTGGGCGGCCAGGGGCTCAGCGCGCTGAAGGTCGAGGGCGACGAGGTCCGCACCACATGGTACGGCATCGCCGGAGCCACGATGGGAATCGGCGTGTGCATCCCGCAGTGCCCCGACGTCATCCGCACAGAGTACCCCGACGACTTCAAGATCGGAGGGGCGCACCGCGCCCACGTGGACATCATCACTCCGAAGATGGTCCGCGTCATCATCGGCATAGACGACACCGACACCAAGGAGGCCGGCGCCTCGTGGGTGGTGTCCCTGAAGCTCGGGACCACTTGCCCCATAGGCAGGTTCCTGGACCACAAGATCATCCAGCTGAACCCCAAGGTCCCCAACAAGACCACCAACTGCTGCTCCACCGCGGTGTCCTTCGCCGTCAAAGAGGAGGAGGTCCCCGCGCTCATCGAGTACGCGGTGGACTTCGTCAGGAGGGAGAGCTACTCCGAGGACGCGGTGCTCACCGTGTTCCAGGGACTGGAGGTCCCGGAGGCGCTCCGCGACTACGGGTGGTCCTGCAAGACCGTGCTGTACACCACGGAGGACGCCGTCCGCGTCGCCGAGGAGTGCGGCGTCCAGATAATCAGCGTGACCGGCATGAAGGGCGTCATCGGCGCCGTCGCCGCGATAGGATGCTTCGACCTGGGGGAGAGGTCGGCCGGGATCCCGGAAGACTTCGAGTGAACATGGACCTCAAGGGCATCATCACGGACAGGGCGTACGCCTCCTACGACTCCACCCTGGAGAAGGAGGTCCGGGCGGGGGAGATGCCCAAGCACATCGCCATCATCATGGACGGCAACCGCCGCTACGCGGAGGAGGTCCTGGGCGAGGCCCCGCTGGAGGGGCACAAGCTGGGCCGCGAGAAGCTGGAGGAGGTCCTGCACTGGTGCATGGACCTGGACATCCCCATCCTCACGGTCTACGCGTTCTCCATGGAGAACTTCAAGCGTGCGGAGGACGAGGTCGAGTACCTCATGGAGCTGCTGGAGCAGTCCCTCTACGAGTTCGCCGACGACGAGGAGGTCCACGCGAACCGCGTGGCCATCAAGGTCATCGGCGAGCGCTCGGCGCTGCCGGAGAACGTCCTGAAGGCCATGGACTACGCCACCGAGCGCACCGGCATGTACACGGACCACTACCTCAACATGGCCATAGCGTACGGCGGGAGGCAGGACATAGCCAACGCCGCCCGCGCCATCGCCGTGGACGTGAGGGAGGGGAGGCTGGATCCCGAGGACATCGACGAGGACACCGTGTCCCGGTACGTCTCCACGACTGGGATGCCCGACCCCGACCTGGTGCTGCGCACCTCGGGGGAGGTCCGCGTGTCCAACTTCCTGCTCTGGCAGCTGGCCTATTCGGAACTGTACTTCACGGATGTGTACTGGCCCGGGTTCAGGCACATCGACTTCCTGCGTGCGATCCGCACGTACCAGCAGCGCGTCAGGCGCTTCGGCAGGTGAACAATGCACAAGGACGTCATCTTCCTGCACGCGCCCAGCGTCTACGACTTCCGCAAGAAGCCCATCTTCTACGGCCCCGTGTCCGACGTCATCCCGTCGTCGCCGGTGTTCGAGATGTACCCCGTCGGGTTCATGACCATCTCGTCCCACCTTGAGGCGGCCGGGTTCAGGACCCGCATAGTCAACATCGCGGTCCGCATGCTGCAGAGCGACTCCTTCGACGCGGAGAGGCTCATCTCCAAGCTCGACGCGGACGTGTTCGCGATAGACCTGCATTGGATGCCCCACGCGCACGGAGCGCTCGAACTGGCGAAGATCGTCAAGAGGCTCCACCCGGAGTCCAAGGTGGAGTTCGGGGGGCTCACGTCGTCCTACTTCCACGACGAGCTGATCCGCCGCCCGGAGGTGGACCTCATCATGCGCGGGGACACCACCGAGGAGCCCACCGTGAAGCTCATGGAGACCCTCCAGAAGGGGGGCGACCTCTCGCAGGTGCCGAACCTCGTCTGGAAGGATCCCGACGGCGGGATCCACGACAACGGCCTGACCTACTCGCTGGAGACCCTCGACTCGGTGCGCTTCGACTACGGCACCATGATCAAGAACGTCATGAGGAACATGGACATCAAGGGCGCCCTGCCCTGGTTCGGGTGGGACAAGCTTCCCCTCACGTCGGTGTTCACCGTCCGCGGATGCTCCATAAACTGCGCCGAGTGCGGAGGCTCGCACTATGCGAACGGGACGGTCGTGTGCAGGAGGAAGCCCGCCTTCCGCAGCCCCGAGAAGCTGGCGGAGGACGTGGACCTCATACAGTCGTACCTCGACACGCCAATCTTCATAGTCGGCGACCTGAGGCAGGCCGGCAACGGCTACGCCGAGCGCTTCCTGAAGGAGTGCCGCGAGCGCCGCATCAAGAACCACGTCGTGGTGGAGCTGTTCAACGGCGCCGGCCCCGACTACTTCACGCAGATCGACCGCTCCCTGGAGGGGGGATGGTCGATCGAGTTCTCGCCCGACTCGCACGACGAGAAGGTGCGCTCGGCCCTCGGGAAGGGCTACACCAACGAGGCCATCGAGCGCACGATCCCCTCGGCCTTCGACTGCGGGTGCAGCAGGTTCGACCTGTTCTACATGAACGGCCTGCCCTTCCAGGACCGCGAGTCGGCCCTGGACAGCGCCCGCGCGGCGAAGAGGCTGTGGGCCTCCGTCAAGAGGGACGACGGGCTGTTCATCTACAACGCCCCGTTCGCGCCCTTCGTCGATCCCGGGAGCAGGATATTCGAGAACCCGGACGAGTGGGGCTACACCCTGAGGGCGAGGACCCTGGAGGAGCACAGGCGCCTCCTGGACAACCCCTCGTGGAAGCATGTCCTCTCGTACGAGACGAAGTGGATGTCCCGCGACGATGTCGCCGAGATCTCTTACGACGCGGCCCTGGAGCTCGCATCCTGCGAGTTCGGGGCCGGGCGCATCTCCGAGGAGGCCTACAAGGGCCGCGTGGAGAGGACCGAGACCGCCAGGGAGCTGATGCACCGGATCGACGAGATAATGCTGATCGCCGACAAGGAGGAGCGCGAGGCGAGGCTCTGGGAGACGAAGGACGAGGGCACCAGGATGATGAACTCGACCATCGCCAACAAGAGGGACCTGGACTGGGACGCAGGGTCCATCTGGTCCAACGGCCCCCGCGTGGCCCTCGGCCTCGCGAAGTCCTTCTTCAGGCACCGAGCGTCACTTGTTCATGCTCTTCGACTTGGCCACCGCCGCGTCGACGGCGGCGATCATGGCGGGGCGGAGCCCCATGTCCTCCGCGGCGCGGACCCCCTCGATGGTCGTCCCTCCGGGGGAGCAGACCTCGTCCCTCAGGACGTCCGGGTGCTTCCCGGTCTCGAGGACCATCTTCGCCGCCCCGAGCATGGACTGCGCGGCCAACCGGATCGCGTCCTTCCTCGGAAGGCCGTTGAGCACGCCCGAGTCCGCCATGGCGTCGATGACCATGTACAGGAACGCGGGGGAGCTCCCGGCGAGCCCCGTGATGACGTCCATCTGATCCTCGGAGATCTCCACGGCGAGGCCGACGGCCTCGAACACGGAGGCGACCATGCCCTTCTCCTCCGCGGTCAGGGAGCCGTCCGTAGCGTACCCCATGGCGCCCTCGAGGACGGCCACGCAGTGGTTGGGCATGACCCTCACAATCTTGGCGTCTGGCACATATGATTTCAGCTTGTCGATCGTGAGACCTGCGACCACGCTCAGGACCACGGTCCCGGGCTTCACGGAGGTGCCCTCGGACACGAAGACGCCCTCGACCTGCTTGGGCTTCACGGCGAGGACGACCATGTCCGCCTCGGCGGTGAGCTCCGAGGCCGTACGGTACATGCGGATCCCGTAGGTCTCCGCCATGCGTCCGCGGGTCCCCTCGCTGGGGGCGCAGGCGACGATCTCGTCCTTCCCGAACACCCCTTTCGCGATGAGCCCTCCGATGAGGGCCTCTGCCATCTTCCCGGCGCCTATGAATCCGATGCGCGCTGCCATGCCCAGTGTATCGTCGAGCCCTTCAAAAAGCCTGATGCAACGCTTCCGAAAATGCCGAGAAAAACGCCCTATGCTTTTAAATAGTACCCCCACTGGGTTCCTAACTTATTTTATACTACCACAACGTGCGCGCGTCCAATGTCTCTAGTAGCATTTTACATGCCATTGGCGATAGTCGCGGTCATCGCCCTCGGCTTCGCACCGTTGGCATGGTGGGCATCGAGGTTTATCCGGCCCAAGAAACCCACTCAGTGGATGGAAGCCACCTACGAGTGCGGTTCAGAACCCATCGGAGAGGCACAGGTCCAGTTCAGGTTCCAGTACTACACTTTCGCTCTGATTTTCGTAGTATTCGACCTGGTTGCGACCTTCCTCCTGATCTGGGCAGTCGCTTTCTCAGGATTGTCGATTACCGCCCAGGTCATGATGATCGTCTTCTTCGCCATTCTGATTCTTGGGGTCTGCTACTCGCTGAAAAAGGAGGAAGACGTATGGATATGAGCCTCTACCCCCATGCTGTGGCCATGAGTGCCGACGAGTTCATGTCATGGTCCGATGCCATGATCAATGACCTTCTGAGCTCGGGTACCAAGAAGACCATCGATGAGCTCACCGGACCCATCTGGTCCTGGGCCATGAAGAACTCCATGCACCCCCTCCACTGGGGACTCGCATGCTGCGCCCTGGAGATGGCGGCCGCGTCCGCCCCCAGGTACGATGCCGAGCGTTACGGAATGATCTACCGTTCCTCGCCCAGGCAGACCGATATCCTGCTCGTCAACGGGTGGATCTCCAAGAAGATCCGTCCCGACCTCAGGCGTCTGTACGAGCAGATCCCCAACCCCAAGTGGGTCGTGGCCATGGGCGAGTGCGCCATCTCCGGCGGACCCTGGTACGACTCCTACAACACGGTTCAGGGCCTGGACCAGATCGTCCCCGTGGACGTCTACATCCCCGGCTGCCCTGCGCGTCCCGACGCGATGATCGACGGATTCATGCTCCTGCAGAAGAAGATTGAGAACTACTTCAGGCGCGGAGCCTTCCTGGAGGACTGAGGATGGACACCGAAGCAGTCTATCAGAAGCCCACCGAGGACGAGGTCAAGACCCTCCTCGTCGAGAAGTTCCCCGACGTCGAGGTCACCGGCACGGAGACCCGCAGGGTCTTCGCCAAGGCCCCCAAGGAGAAGGTCCGCGAGGTCTGCGCGTACATCCACGACAACCTCTGCTTCGAGCACTGCTCGACAGTCATCGGCGTGGACTACGTGGACCACCTCACCGTGGTGTATCACATATCCAACTACTGGAACGGGCTCATGATCGAGCTCTCCGTGGACGTCCCGTCCGAGGATCCCCACCTGGATTCCGTGACGTGCATCTGGGAGGGAGCCAACTGGC